>JAHDQI010000308.1 GCA_018433925.1 Phycisphaerae bacterium
CCGGCCAGCAGGATGATATCGAATTTTATTTGAAACGTCCGCGCATCCTCGGCGACTTCCACGGACAGGCGCCTGTATTATGGTTGGCTGACCAGTTGCTCAGGTAAAGGGCGGACAATCTTCCTTTCTACGGCGAAAGTGCGTTTTTTATTGACATTCCATACAGAGATAGAGTAAGATGAACAAATAGCATCTACTTTAAACGGACGCAGGAAAGGAGTGAAGAGAAGAACCGAAAAGAGGGCCTGATTTCAGGACGCTTTTTTTGGATATCCTGCTGTTTCTTTCTCAAAAAGGAGTCATGAAAATGTGTTCTCGCTTCAGGTTTTTATTAGCCCTTCTGTGGACAATCTCCCTCTTCTTGTATGGAGATAACACAGTCCCGGATATCGATGATCATCTCGCCGTATACCACACCGATCAGCAGGAAGGCATTTCTGTATCGGATCTGACCTCGCCATCGTCCAGGGATATCTTTACCCTCCATGTTAGCGGATTGACCGATCCGATCCATCCTGCCGACGGGATTACAGGAATATATTTCCATAATATCAGGGGCTCCAATGTCTTTATAAACGCCGGCAGCCAGCAGGAGATGATATCGATCTCCACGCACGGGACCGAAGCGCGGGCAATAACCGGCATTGCGCAGGGATTTTCACTGGCCCCGGTTGACGAAGATCCCTTTCTTGGGGTTCCGCTGATCGGCGAGGACCCGGCCGTACCGGGCGGACAAGTGTACATAACCAGTTTCAGCGGGATCACCACCGAAGGCAGCGGGGGCCACGGCATTCTGGCTTATAGTGCCAGTGAAGGATATGCGGCTTCCGTGATCAGCGACCTCGAAAATTTTGTAGAAGAAGGCCAATATAATTTTCAGGTGGCCGAAGTTCAGGACCCCATCGGCCAGGCGGTTGCTTTCCAGCCCGATGAGACCGTCACGGTGCGCGGGTTTCTGGTTGCGGTGGATGAAGAAGGAGAGCCCATTCTGGACCCGGATGGAGACCTGATTCCAATAACAGACAGCCAGGGGGATGTCATTGAGCACGGGACATTTATCCTCGGTAGGGACGGAAGTTTTAGCGGCAGCTTCAGTGCGGATGAAACAGCCGAACACGAAGCCCTGGAAATCGGCCAGTCCATGACGGTCGCTGTCCGTTACACGGTTGACATGGAAAGACTGTCGAATAATGAAACACAGACAGATGAAGGTCGGTTGTTCTTTGTTTTCGAACGCATCGAAGGGGAAAATGAAGGGGATCCGAGTCTTCTTCTGGAGACCCGGGAGGCGTATTTCCAAACCTTCGCGATCAGTGCCAAACCGTCCATGGAAAACCCCACCGTGTTTCCGGATCTAAAGCAGTATGTGGATACCTTGCTGGCCGATGCGACCGCAGGCGGATCCGGCGGCGGAGTGACCGTTGTCAATCAGGGCGACATCGAAACCAAAAGCGAAAACTCCAACGGGATATACGCCTACAGCATCGGCGGCCAGGGAGCGGGAGGCCGCGGCGGGAGCATTTCACATTCCGCCGGTTCTGGTCAGCCCGGCAAAATGCCCGGTGCTGTCACGGTAGTGGCCAATGGCTCGATCACAACCCGTATGGATGATTCCAGCGGCGTCATGGCCTACAGTGCAGGCGGTGCTGGCGGACCGGGCGGAAACGGAGGCCACTGGAGACATGGACAGAGAGGCGGCAGCGGCGGTACAGGCGGACAGGTCATCGTCAGCGGGAACGCCGTCATTACCACCGAAGGCGATTACTCCAGCGGCGTCGTTGCCCTCAGCATCGGCGGAAACGGCGGAGCAGGCGGAAGCGGAAGCGGCGCCATGCCCGGCGGCGGAGGCGGATACGGAGGCATGGGCGGAACGGTCATTGCAGACGGCGACTGGGACATTGCCACCGACGGCGATAAGGCACACGGAATCTGGGCCAAAAGTTTAGGCGGCAATGCCGGCGGCGGCGGCAGCGGCGGCTGGCTGTTCGGCAAACCCGGCGGCGGAGGACAGGCCACGGACGGCGGCAGCGTCACACTCCGCAGCGGAGGCACCATCAGCACCGATGGCTTGGCCTCCTATGGATTGTATGCCCAGAGCGTCGGCGGATTCGGCGGACCCGGCGGCTCAAGCTGGGGATTATTCTGGTCTTTCGGCGGCAACGCCGATAGCGGCGGCAGCGGCGGCAGCGTGGAGGTAATCAATCAGGCCGGCGGAATAGTAACAACCGAAGGCGAGTATAGCCATGCGGTCTTGGCCCAAAGCATCGGCGGGGGCGGCGGCAGCGGCGGCGGAAAATTCGGTTTGCTCGCCAGTCTGGGCGGCCAGGGCGCTTCCGGCGGCGATGGCGGGTTTGTCAGTGTTATCAATGACGGCTGGCTTGAAACAGACAATATCGGCTCCTTCGGCATCTTTGCCCAAAGTGTCGGCGGCGGCGGCGGCGACGGCGGCAGTGTCGGCGGGCTTGTCAGCATCGGCGGTACCGGAAGTCAGACCAGCGACGGCGGCAATGTCGAGGTGACCAATCGAGGCACAATTCTGACACACGGACTCCAGTCCCACGGCATCTTTGCCGAAAGCGTTGGTGGCGGCGGCGGCAACGGCGGTCGCGCCAGCGGTCTGATCACACTCGGCGGGGATGGCGGCAGCGGCGGCAACGCGGGAACCGTAACCGTCATCAATGAAGGCACGATTCAAACCGATGAAGACGAATCCTATGGTATTTTTGCTCAGAGCGTCGGTGGCGGAGGCGGCTCCGGCGGTGCTGCGGTCAGCGGATCTGCGGGCGTCAGCTTTGCAATGGGGGGCAAGGGCGGTTCAGGAGGATATGGACAAAAGGTAGACGTACAAAGCCGTGCGGACAGCGAAATCATCACCGAGGGCAAACAGTCCTACGGCATCTTTGCCCAGAGCGTCGGCGGCGCCGA
>JAHDQI010000410.1 GCA_018433925.1 Phycisphaerae bacterium
GAGCAGGCATCTCAAAGCCATTGGTGATTCGCTCCAAATTCCGGATCTGGTATTCCTGTGAGACGGTTTTTTCGTGGAGGGTTTCCAGTCGGGCAGTAAACTTTTCCTGGTTGGCCAGCAGGCGTTTGACATCGTGGGCCACGAGGTCAAGCTGACGCTGCAGGTTGACCCAACTGCCGAGGATCAGGCCGGCGAGGGTAATGACCTGGACGATGACCGAGACGCTGACATGCCGCTCCAATCGCCATTTTTCCGTTTCCATCATCAAGCTCCTTTCGCATGAGGTTGAATGGCTCATTGGCGCATCAGCTTTGCGTGCGCGCCGGCGAGCGTTTTTTCATAAAAGCGGTCGCCGCCGACATCGATTCGAATGACGCATCGCTGGCGTGCCCGTTCGATGAGTTTTTCGTAGTGATCGCGTTTGATCAGGAAGGCGCCGTCGGTCTCGGGATTCTGATAGGCGCTGCCGAAGAGCATGTGCAGGACCATCAGGGCCGCAAGGGTTCGCAGCGGCCGGGTATCGGCGATGTCTTCGATGCCGTAGGGGCTGTCGGGCCGTCCGGGGCGAACAGCGAGAATCTGCGTGAGGGCCTCGGCGGCCTCAGCGGCCTGGGCATCAAACGTGCCGATGCGGTAAAACAGGCCGGTGCCGGCGCCGATGGGAATCGGGGCGGCTTCCGCATCGCTTCGCAGGACCGAGACGGTAAGCTGCGTGGGCGCATCTACGCTGACAATCTCATAGACACCGTCGAGATTGCCGACGCCGTCGGAGAGATACATCACATGGCCGGGGCGAATCGGGCGGCTGAGAAAATCGACGCCGCTTGCCTGAAAGGCCGTTCCCGATGCCTGTCCGTTGTTTCCTTTACAGAGAACCTGGCCGATGAAAGGATCGGCCCGGAAAACCGACGGCTCATACCGAAGCAAATCCGCATCTGTTGAAAACGTGTTCATTTTCAAGCTCCTTTCCCGCATCATTCGGAAATCCGAATTTTGAAGGTTCAAAATGCGGGGCCTGCCGGCCTCCGTGCTGCAGATCTCAAAGTCCCGCCCGCAGGCCCCGCCGGTGTTTTGTTAACTGATACTCAGGCCGCGGATCAGACCGTGGGCCGCTTCGTTCTTCAGTTCGAGGGTGTACTCGCCGATGATCTGGCCGCATTCGGAATCGCCGCGGCTGGCCAGCGGTTTGAAGTGAAAGCTGCGTCCGGCCAGCGGCAGCACGCTGATGCGCGAGGAGTCGAGCAGCAGCACGGCGTCCTGGGGCATCCATCGCGTGGTGACGATGCGGCAGAGGCCGAAATCGCTTTCGTACATGCTGATCCGGTCGCGATAGGTTGTCTCCTCGGCCCCGACCGACCGCGCGGCGCTGAGGAAGCCGTTAATGCGTCGTTTTTGAAATCCTCCGACAACGATCAGGTCCACCCGGCCGGAACTGTTTTCCCAGATTCTTCGCAGGACCCAGTTAATCATGGTCTCGTCGAGGTCTTCGCCTTCGGGGAATTCCTCTTCGCCGGCGGAAAAGACGTTGGTCTGGAGGTGATGAAGCAGTCCGCGCATGGTCCGGCGCACGGTGCCGCTGCCCTGGGGGGTTGCGCCGGGCAGGCCGCCGTTGATGACGGTGTTTTCAAGGTCGCGGAGCAGCTCGCGCAGCCGCTGCTGTTTCTGGTAATCCATTTCGTCGGCCAGGCCGATCTGTCCGGCCGCCAGGTCTGTGCCGCTGACTTCGACGGCGGCGGTAAAGATCTGCGTCCAGTTGCTCTTGCGGACGCGCTGGGTAAAGCGGGCGGCCGGACGTTCGGCGCCTTCAAGAGCGGCGTTTCCGAGGATCAGGATTGTCTGACCGTTTTCCAGTTCTTCGGGCTCGGTTCCGGCGTAGCCGCGAATGAGGGTCAGCGTATTGCCGTCGACGGCGGCCACGAGCATCAGTTCTTCGCTGCCTTCGACCCGGATCTGGTCGCCGGCGAGAAAGCGGCTGCCGTTGGCCACGTCGATCTCGGTATCGGCATCCGGTGCCGAGATCATCCCGTCTTCGATGAGGTCCTTATTCGGCAGCAGGGCATCTTCGAGCCACTCATGATGCGGGCTGGCGGCGGTGCGGAGCGGATCGCCCAGCGCATCGAGCAGCGGGGTTTCATAGGGGCTGATGAGGCCGATCAGATCGGATACGTCTTCGGCCAGTTCCGGCAGGGTTGCCCCGGCTGAATAGGTTGCTTTGCCTGTAAAACTCATTGTGCTTCTCCTATGATAAAAGTCTACTCCAATTTTCAATTATTCTTACGCTAAGTATTTGCGATTACAAAGTTTGGGAAGTCCTCAAATATCCACCCATTTGTGAGGGTCTTGTAGATGATTCC
>JAHDQI010000201.1 GCA_018433925.1 Phycisphaerae bacterium
CACGAAAACGCCTCCTGAATCTCCTTCTTGTCCAGCACATTGATCCGTACCGGCAGCGCAAACTGGCCCTTGTCGTTAATCTTTTGCGCCAGTTCGTTGGCCCGGAATTCATCATAATCGGCCACACACACCTTCGCCCCCGCCGCCGCCAGGTCCTCCGCAATGGCCCCGCAAAGAATCCCCGCCCCGCCGGTAATCAACACACACTGATCCTGAACCGAAAACAAATCACCCATTTTTGTGGTCCTTAACCCCTGTTCATAACACAATTTTTATATCTCAATACATGAGAATATTGTATAACAGTTTTTTTATAATAATCAAGAATATTATTGAAATTTTTGTAATAGACTGGTATACATATACTTATAAACTTATTAAAAAATTGCCAACCTTTTCATTGATTATGCTCACAGAATGAGATAATATGCGTCCTCTTCCCCTTTGTATGAGGGATTATAAATGGAAAAAAACGAATTCAACTTAAAAAATGTCGGCTGGCGCAATGAAAAGCTCGTCTTGGCCCTCCTCAAGCAGCACGGCCCCCTCTCCCAAAGCCGGATTTGCCAACTGACCCGCCTGGGCAGCTCAACCGTCAGCACCATCGTCAGCCGCCTTCGCGAAAAAGACCTGATCACCGAAACCCCCGGACAAAGCGGAAAACGAGGCGCAAAACCCATCCTGATCGACATCAACCCAACCGGCCAGTACATCCTCGGTGTCGAAATCAATCCCACGGTCATCCGCATCGGACTGTTCAATTTTCACTGCGATATGACCGAACAGATCAGCGTCCCCCTCGGCAGCGACCATTCCGTCGAAAACGTAATCCGCCTGCTCGAAATCAACCTGCACGGCCTGCTCAGCAAGGAAAACATCCCCCCCGAAAAAGTCATGGGCATCGGCCTGACCCTCAGCGGCTCCATCACCCCCGCCGGCGTCGTCAAACTCTCCAGCCCGCTCGGATGGAAACAGGTCCCCCTCAGACAGCGGCTCAAAGAAAAACTCCAATGGCCCATCCACCTCTACAGCACACGGGTACGCCTCCTTGCTGAAATTCGAGCCAAACCGTCCCTGGCCTCCAAAAATATCTTTTACTTCAACATTGCCGATGGCGTCGGTTCCACCATCCTCATCGACGGCCACCTCATCCACGGGGCCACCAATCGATGCGGAGAGCTCGGCCACACCATCGTCCAGCCCGACGGCCCCCCCTGCGGCTGCGGGCACAACGGCTGCCTCGAAGCCCTCATCGCCGGCCCGGCCGTCGCCAAAAAAATTCGAGCCGACATCGCCAACGGAACCCAAACCACCCTGGCCGAAAGCATTAATGACAAGACCCCCCCCGATGAAATCATCGAGGCCCTCAGCCGGGCCGCCGATCTAAACGATGCCTATGCAAAAGACGTCCGCGATTGGATCGCCGAGCACCTCTGCCGGGCCGCCTCGCTGGCCATCAATCTCTTTGACCCCGATGTCCTGATCCTGGCCGGCTATGTCAGTCAGCCCTTTCTGCCCTGTTTCATGGACCACATTCGCCGGCAGTTCGCCGACCGGGTCTATGACCCCACATCCCGGCAGATCAAGATCATCGGCGCCCGCTGCGGCCGGGAAGCACTCACACGAGGCGTCGCCGCCGCCGTCTTCCAGGACGCCATCTCAACCGCCTGAACCCCCTTCACACAAACCTCACGAAGTCCTTCCTGCCGCCCCCCAGACCCGGTTGGGACAAGCCGTCATCAACTCTGTTTCAACATTTCCGGAGCCGGCGACGATCGGATGGATGATTGCAGGCGCAGGGAGAACGACACGATTGCCCCGTCACAAGAAAGCCCCGACAGGGGCAATAGGTATCTTAGCCGGGCGGCGTAAGCCCCCGGAACCGAAGCACCTCCCCCTCCTCCCATAGCCCCAGCGGGGCGAAAGTCCCTTCCTCCAACCTGCTTTTTTTTCAGTCCACAAGGTCTATTGGCCCCCAAAACTGCGACACTCTCCCCATCTCTTCCAGACGAACCACCCCGTCAGCACACTCTGCACCCACCGTTTCACTCCCAGTATCGTGATAGAATCCCCATATCCTGATGGTCAATCACTCCATCCCCACTCCCGTCGCAGGCATAATTAAAATCAACCCCGCTGTCATCCGTCAGCCAGACCATCGCCAGCGCCTCCAGATCATCCAGCCCCACCCCATCCGGACACGCATAATCCCCGAACTGCCCAACCTCCCACGACAGCCGCGGATAACTCACCCCATCCGCGCACATCCGCCAGAAGTTATTGGGCCCATCCGCCCCGCCATCCACAAAATCCCACCCCACAAAATTATCCCGAATCATCATATTTGGATCTGAAAGCGGAGTACCTATATTATCCCATCCTGCCGTTTCAAGAAAGTAACAGGAATTGATGGCTTCGTCTTCGTAACAATATCCCGCAAAACCGCCTCCCGCGTCCGTCTGCCCCGTACTGAAACAATTTGTGAGCACAGAGTCGCCTTCTTCCAAAAACAAGTCTACCATTCCAGAAAATCCGCCAACATAGCGACTGCCCGTAACACTGCCTGAGCTGTAACAATTATTGATTTGTCCCGTATATATCAGCCCAATAAAACCGCCGAGAATTTCGATTCCGGTTATTGTGCTGTTCGTATAACAGGACGAAATCATATTTTTATAAGCCGCCCCGACCAGCCCTCCGGCAATGATTGCGCCCCGAACCTCTCCGCTTGCAGAGCAATTTGAAATCTCTCCTCCGATATCCCATCCTATGAGTCCCCCTGCATAATATCGAACACTGAAAGCTTCCTGTATGGCAATTTCAGAATCACAATCCTTTATTTCCCCTGCCACAGTGTAACCGATCAGACCTCCAACAAAATAGGTTGGGGTTACACCATTGAACGTGCAGTCAGATTGTGACATGGTTACCCGGCCATCCAGACTTTCCCCAATAAGACCGCCAAGATAGAAGGAATTCGCCTGCCCCTGTATGGTGCCTGCGGCCGTACACCTTGTAATATCTGCCCGCTCAATATATCCGGCCAGTCCCCCCAAATGGTTTTGCCCGGTAATGGTAAAATCAGGAAGATCTAAGTCCTTTATATGACTGCCTTCCCGCAGGGTCCCAAATAGTCCCAGCCAGGAGCCGCCGACCACTTGCAGCTTTTGAATTGCATACATATTCCCGTCAAAAGTGCCGGCAAAGTCCCCAATGACGGCGGTCGACCACTGGATTCCGGTCAGGTCAATATCATTCGTCAGCACATACACCGCATCATCCGGATAATAACAAATCGCCCCTAAGTCCTGCGGCGTGGAAATCAAATAGGGGCTTTCTTGTGTACCTTCACCGGCAAGTACCGGCGGCTCGTATCCCTGAAACCAGCTCAGCACCGGACGGCCGCCGCCATCCGGCATCTGCCAGAATTCATGCAGACCGTCACTGCTTTGCCCGACAAAATCAAATCCCGAAAAACTGGTCGGCAGGGCCATCTCCGTCTCGGAAAGCGGAATACCGTACCCATTATCCGGCCCGACCGTATCCAGAAAATAA
>JAHDQI010000054.1 GCA_018433925.1 Phycisphaerae bacterium
AAAGCACACTCGGAAAAGCTCTCTCCGAACGGCTCAGTCTGCCCGCCGTCGAAACCGACCGGCTCATCGAAGAACAGTACGCGCAGCAAACCGGCAGCCCCAAAACCTGCCGGCAGATTTACATCGAACACGGAGAATCGTATTTCAGAGAACTCGAAAACCAAATCGCCCTCCGGACGCGGCAGCTTGACTGGCAGCTCGTCATCACCGGCGGCTCCATCCTGCTCAACCCCGCCAACCGCCTGGCCCTGCGAGACAACGCCCTCATCATCTACCTGACAACCAGCGACGAAACGGCCTGGCAGCGAGCCACCCGCGACGGCATTCCCCCCTGGCTGGACGGACCCGACGGACGCGAAAAATTCCAGGCCGAGCTGGCCTACCGAAACGAGGTCATCCGCCCCTATGCCGATCTCGTCCTTGACACCACCGCCGACGACCCCGAACGGCTGGCCCGCAAGGTACAGGACTTGCTTTCCACCGAACTGGCCGTCCGCGGCCGCGACGCCAATACCTACGGCGACATCATCCGCGTCACCACATTCGGAGAAAGCCACGGCCCGGCCATCGGAGCCGTCCTCGACGGGGTCAAGCCCGGCATCCCAATCGACCGCGACGAACTCCAGCGGCAGATGAACCGGCGCCGGCCGGGGCAAAGCGAAGTGACCACCCCGCGCAGCGAAAAAGACCACGTCGAAATCCTCTCCGGCATCTTCGAAGGAAAAACCACCGGCGCCCCCATCGCCATGGTCATCTACAATCGGGACCAGGACTCCACAAAATACGAAGGCATCAAAAACCTCTTCCGCCCCGGCCACGCCGATTTTACCTATTACGCCAAATACGGCATCCGTGACCATCGCGGCGGCGGCCGATCCTCCGGCCGTGAAACCGCCGGCCGCGTCATGTGCGGAGCCGTCGCACGCATGATTCTAAGCAACCTCGGCGTCAAAATCATCGCACACGCCGTCGAAATCGCCGGCATCCCGGCCCACACATTCGACCCGGCCGTCATCGAGCAAAATCCCGTCCGATGCGCCGATCCGGTCGCCGCAAAAAAAATGGTCAAAGCCATCCTCGCCGCCAAAGACGATTCCGATTCCGTCGGCGGCATCATTCGGCTCGAAATCGCCGGACTGCCGCCCGGACTGGGGGACCCCGTCTTCGAAAAGCTCGACGCCCGCCTGACCCGCGCCGTCATGACACTCGGCGCCGTCAAGGCCGTTGAGATCGGCGACGGTTTCGCCCTCACACGCCTCCGCGGCAGCCAGGCCAACGACCAGATGGGCGACGGCGCATTCCTGACCAATCACGCCGGCGGCATCTCCGGAGGCATCTCCACCGGCCAGCCCGTGATCCTTCGCATCGGCGTAAAACCCACCGCCTCCATCGCCAAACCGCAGCGAACCATGGATACCGACATGCGAAACAGCGACATTGAAACCCACGGCCGGCATGATCCCTGCATCGTCCCGCGCGTCATCCCCGTCATCGAAAGCATGACCGCCCTGGCCCTCCTCGACGCATGGCAAGTCCAGTCCCGCATCAACCCCCAATGGGCCCAAAAATACAACCCTTAATCCCTCTTGAGCACCCCTTTTTATTTTCCTTTCATCCAGTGCCCTGCCAAATAAGTAAAGTCAACAAGATCCACATCCCCGTCCTCATCTATATCGCCGGCAATCGGAAAGACCTCATCGGCCCCCATATCCACCCCGCCGTACAACACCCGATCCTGGCCGTCCATATCCGTCTGCCCGCTGGTATCGCCCGCCGGATCCCCCGCGTCTATACACGGTGACCAGGAAAACAAATGCAGGTCATCATCGGCCGTACCAATGATCCCATCCGTTCCGTTGGGGTCGACAAACAGCGGATCGGCATCAATGCATCCCGTCCCGAACCAGGACTGACCGGCTCCGCCCTGCACATTGCTGTAGGTGACAATTAAAGTGGAACTAAAGTTGTTAATTTCATCGGGACGGTCGCCCCAAAAAATACAGTCCGTCACCGTCAGGTGGATCGGGCATGTAAGATTGCTCATTCCGCCGCCCGAGTTGCCGCTGAACGTACAGCCGGTCACCGTCGGGCCGCTGATCGACAAGTCCATGAGGTTCATGTTGATCATCCCACCGCCTTGTTGGGCCGAGTTGCCGCTGAAGATGCAGCCGGTCACCGTCGGACTGCTGTCTGAAACGTTACCCATCCCGCCGCCTCTATCGGCCGCGTTGCCGCTGAACATGCAGCGGGTCACCGTCGGGTTACTGAGGCCGTTGGACATCCCGCCGCCGGTGCCGACGCTGTAGCCGTATTTGAAGATATCAAAGGCATAGTTGCTGCTGAAGATGCAATCGGTCACCGTTGGGCTGCTGGATTCGTTGTTCATCCCGCCGCCTCTGCCGGCCGCGTTGCCGCTGAACATACAGCCGGTCACCGTTGGGTGACTGCGGTAGTTAAGCATCCCGCCGCCTCTGCCGCCGAAAAAGTAAGGGCTGTTGAGGTACTGAGGATAGCCAGAGTTGCTGCTGAAGACACAATCGGTCACCGTCGGGCTGCTGGAGCGGTTGCACATCCCGCCGCCGAAGATCGCCGAGTTGCCAGTGAACGTGCAGCCGGTCACCGTCGGGTTGCTGTTTTCGTTCAGCATTCCGCCGCCGCAATCATCCGGGTATTCAGCCCCGTTTGCCTTACCGCCGGTAATCGTAAAGCCCTCCAGGATCGTATTGGGATCTTCGCCGCTGACGCACTGCACGACGTGCCAGTGGCCGGTTCCGTCAATCGTGGTCACCTCAGGCCCGTCGCGGCTGACCAGCCGCACGGCCTTGCCCGTAAAATCAATGGCCTCCGCATAAGTCCCCGGCAATACCTCAATCGAGTCCCCGTCTGAGGCCCCGTCGATGGCATCCTGGATCGACTCACCCGGATGGACAGAATAAGTCGCCGCCGGGGCCGGACAAACCCCGACAACATACCAAACAGTGGATAAAACGAAGGGGATGGCCGTTTTCATTTATCTTCCTCCCTTTTTTTGTTGTCTCCTGTGCATCGCTGCAGGTTTCTTAACTACAACAATTTTCCGGCCGCTGGGTGGGATTCAATAGATCTACATTATATATACAACAGGGCCAGGAGAAATGTCAAGAGTATTTCGATATATCCAGACATATTCCGCCTGTTTTTAGAAATATCCGCTTTTATTTAAAACAAGCGAAAAATGCAGGCAGACAAAAAACCAAAAATGACAAATCGAACCCAATTCTACATATTCTTTTTTCACACGAACAACGAACCAGGAACGACAAACGGATAAAGAACTTCTTGACCCGGCCGGGTGCGGCTGATACCCTATCCGGACTTTGTGAAAGGAATTACGGCATGGAATCAACGCTGGACTGGATATTGAAAATCGCCGCGGCCGTCGGCTTTCTCTACCTTGTACTGAGTCTGTTTAACGTACACTGGCTTCTGCGGGTGCGGATACTCAGCGCTATGGCTGTCGGGGCCGCCCTCATCGGCTTCCTGCTCTGGCTGCGCGTCGCCCCGGCCGACCCACTCAGCCCGGTCACCCTCTTCGGCACAACCATCTCCTGGACCGACAGCCTGCTTTGCATCCTGGCGGCCTTCATCGCCGGAGCCGGCGGATACCTCGTTTCCTACCCCTATGGCAAGGTCATGGGCCTGCTGGCCGTACCCACCGGACTGGGCCTCTGGGCACTGCAAAGCGGAACCATGCGCAATCTGCTCCTGACCCGCTCATCCCTTGAACAGCGCACGGCCGTGTATGAATTTCTGCGCCTCGAAACCCTGTTCTGGATCGCACTGCTCCTGTTCGGAGCCGCCGGATGCTTTCTCGCAAGCAAAATCCTGCCCCCCAAGGTCGATCCACTGGCCGAAGACCGGAAAAAACTCAACCCAAACCGACTTGTGTCCATGATCGTGGCCGTTTTGGCCTCCTTTGTAATTGCCCAGTTTGCCATCGGCCTGTTTGCCCAGGACGTTCGCTATCCCGATGCTCAAATCGGATCCGTCACCGGCCAGCCCGGCAGCCGGCAAATCGCCTTTGCCGTATTTGCCTCTTTTACCATCGCCGGCTTCCTCATCAAATACTTCCTCGATTGCGATCATTATCTTGCCGTTGCCGCCGGACCCATCTTATACTACTTCGTAATCTCCAAAACATGCGGACCGGATATCCTCCAATACATGACCGAAAACTGGGCGGTGACCTACTTTCCCAATACAATAAGCTCGATTTTGCCGATCCAGATTGTTTCCTTTTCGGCTATCGGCGCCCTCTCCGGCCACTGGCTGGCCGTCAAATACAAATCCACAAAAGAAGTTATATAAAGTCCCATAAAGAAAGAGACAATTTTTAAATTTATCTTTTTTAACAACCCCTTTTTTTGCCCTTAATTCACTTTATTAAAACGACTTATCGTCACACAAACCGCCCTTTTCCGCTTTTTTTTCACCGGAAAGAAAAAAGTTCTGCTTATGCACTCTGAAAAAGCCGAATAAATCAATGCGAATAAAGGTTTAGCGAGCTTTTTTCTCAACCAATCCGGAGAAAACAGCGTAAAATCAAATAGGATGTGGAATGCTTTTTGCTATCGACTTTTTCGAAAGCGGTTTTGACCAGCATTCAAGAAAGGGAGTCAATGGAACATGTTGGTCCTGAGCAGACAAAAAGATGAATCAATTATGATCGGCGACGATGTGGAGATCACCATCGTGGATGTACGGGGTGACAAGGTACGCCTGGGGATCAATGCCCCCCGCAGCGTCAGCGTTCATCGCAAAGAAATTTACCTGGCCATCCAGAAAGAAAAAGAGCAGTCGCAGTCTTCCGATTCGCACACGGCCTCCGGAGCCGTTAAGAATTCCTGACCCGCTTTTGGCCCCACGATATTGCGGCTTTTCCTTTTTCCCATCCGGACAATATCCTTTTTTGAATGTTCCCTTTTTCTCCCTCGGCTTCCCCCGCCCCTGTCTTAAACCGGCTTAAAGATATCCCGTCGCAGCAGTCCATCGGCTGTAAAGGCCTTTCTCGCCGTCAGTTTGATTGCCGCCAGAACCGTCGCCGCCGTGCCGGTAAAAATCGCCATCATAATCGCGATCTGGTACAAAATCGCCTGCATCGGTTCCCGCCCGGCCAAAATCACGCCCGTCATCATCCCCGGCAGCGAAACCAGCCCCACGGTGGCAATCGTCGCGATCGTCGGGGAAAAGGCCTCCCGAAGCGATTCCCGCAAAAACGGACGAAGCGCCTCCCACTGCGAGGCCCCGGCGGCCAGCATATACAGATAGCTTTTCTCACGCTGCCGAATCGATTGAAAAAAACTGCGCAGCCCGACCACGTTGGCACGAAGGCAATTGCCGAGCACCATCCCCCCGACCGGAATCATAAACCGCGCATGCAGCGGATCATCCACGGACAGAATCAGGCCAATAAAAATCACAAGCGGCGGAACAACTCCGATCACCAGGGCCGCGAACAAATCTGCCGCCAGCCGGCGCAGCCGAAGCCCGCTGCGCCGCAGGATCGTCCCGTCCGCTACGGCCGCCATCACCAGCAGCCAAAAAATATTCAGCAGCGGATTATTGATCTGAAAAATCCACCCCAGATACAGCCCCACAAAAAGAAGCTGCACGATCATCCGAACCAGCGCCAAAAGCGTCTCCCTGACCAGCCCCGTCCGGGTCCAAAGAAGAATCGAAAGCGGAATCAAAAGCATCAGCGATCCCAGCGCCAGCCCAACCGGTGTAATGGCATTATCGTCCATGGCCTGCCTCCGCGCTGGATAAGCTCAAATCAATGGTCTCGTCGGCCAGTTCCCGAAGCCCGGCGTCATGCGAAACGATCACAAACGAACAATCCGCCGACCGGCCAATCCAGTCATAAAGAACCTCTCGCGACGCCTTATCCAGCGCCGAAGTCGGCTCATCCAGCAGCAGCAGTTTCCGCCGCAGCAGCATAGCCGGCAAAATCGCCACCCGCTGTTTTTCGCCGCCCGAAAGATCGGCGCAGGACTTCTCCAACAGCCCGCTCGGCAGAAGCCAGCGGCTCATCAGGTCGCTCAGCTCCCCCTCCGTCGGATGAACGAACCGGTTGGCGTGAAAGGACAAAACCCGCTCCAGAAAGTCACGCACCCTTTCGGAACCCAGGTCCGGCTCCTGCGGCACATACCCCGTCTGCCGGCGAAGTGACCAGGCCGACGCCGCATCCAGTCGCTGGCCGAAAAGCACAACCTGCCCTTCCGCCGGCGTCGGCAAACCGATCAGTGCCCGCAGCAGCGAGCTTTTACCGCAGCCCGAAGGACCGTCCAGAAGCAGACGCCCCCCCTCACACAGCGACAGGTTCACCCCCCTGAGCACCGCCGAATCATACCCGACAGCCAGATCGGTAACGCGGATCAGTTCTCTCGACTTTTGCATCGTTTTCGCTCTCAGGAAACCGGCCGAACTCAGCCGTAAAGATTGCCTTTTTCATCCACATACACCTTGGCGCTGGCCTCCTCCAGCCGGCGGAGGGCTTTTTGCAGGGATTCCGGCTCAGGCACCTTAAACAACCGTCCGCAGCGCTGGCACTGCTTGCGTTTATCGGCATCCGAAAGGACCAGTTCCATTTCGTGCCGGCAGCGAGGGCATCGGGCTAACAAACGCATTGTTTTTCTCTTTCCATGCTCCCTCAGATGTACGGTTTTTTTAACGCTTTTTCAACCGCTTTTTCTCCGCCGCCCTCATATTTTTCCCCCTGTCCCCGATTCTATCGGACCCAGGCCGCCCGGCGGCCGGACCGCTTGTTTTGAAGACCAAAATCGGCTATAATAGGCATAGGTGATGAATCGTTTCCTGCAGCCGTGCAGGGATCTAACTCGGGGGGGTTGTGATGACAAAACAAGTACGTTGCCGAATCATCGAATCACGTCCGCTGGAGGCGGTCGAACAGCCGCGGGAAGATCATCCGGTTCCGCCGCGGGCCTATGACCCGCCGGCCTGCTCGCAACCGCGGTCGATACGTCCGTTTCGCAAGCCGCGATACCCCAGCAGCAAACCGGCGGCCGCGGCGGCTCCGAAAGGAATCTGGATTGACCTGCTTGCCTGAGCGGACCGAAAGCCCAAAAAAAGAACATGGCTTTGAATCGCCCCAACGCTATTCAAAGCCATGTATCCCTAAATCAATCCGCGTTTCCATGCGTTCTGAACTCCCGACGTCCCTGTCAGGAGGATAATACCGACGGATTTTA
>JAHDQI010000242.1 GCA_018433925.1 Phycisphaerae bacterium
GCGCTGTTCTGATTATTGTGTTTTTGATAACCGCGATACACAATCATGCGGATGCTCTCAAGCGATTACAGCCGGACCCAAGAACGCTGGCTAAGGAATGGATCGAATCAAACCTTGAAGAAAACGCAACCATTGCCTACGAATACGCAGCCCCGCCGCTATGGAACAAACCTTCCAGACACTTTAATCTTGTCAAGATCCGACCTCGACGGATTCTTTCGGAACCTATTTCTTATTATCGAGAATTGGGGGTGGATTATGTGATTTTATCATCGGGGCTTGAACGCTACTTTGAGGGATACTCGGATCGCCTGGATAAAGAAATACAACATTATCAGCAACTTCACGAAGAAGGGGTCCTGTTGAAGGAATTTCTTCCGGTTCATGAGCATGGACGTCCCGTACGTATTTTTCGGATTTCAGACAATACCAATCCTGATGATTCTCTTCGGCAGGAAAAGAAAGAGTAACGGTCTTTGGAGATTCTTTGACTTATGAATGTTGGATATAATGAAATTCAAAAAGAACTCGAGTCCTGCGGGCAGGGGCATTTGCTGGGGTTTTGGGAGGTATTGGACGCGGGGCAGCGGGAGCGTCTGCTGGGTCAGATTCGGGGGCTGGACCTGCGTCATATTCCCCGGTGGGTTCGAGAGACGGTGAAAAATGAGTGTCCGCCGGCGGTTCCGCATGAGTTTGATCCGGCGCCGTCTTATCCGCCGCGGCCGCAGACGGCCGAGCAGGAGCAGCTCTACGCCAAGGCGCGGAAGACGGGCGAGGACCTGCTGCGCGCGGGGAAGGTGGCCGGGTTTGTGGTGGCCGGGGGGCAGGGAACCCGGCTGGGTTTTGACGGCCCGAAGGGGGGATATCCGATCTCGCCGATCCGGAACAAGCCGCTTTTTCAGCTTTTTGCCGAGACGGTTGAGGCGGCTCGCAGGAAGTACGGGGCTGTGCTGCCGTGGCTGGTGATGACCAGCCCGCTCAATCACGCGGCGACGGTGGAGTTTTTTGAGGCGGCCGACTACTTCGGGCTGGGGGCCGATACGGTGTTTCTTTTTCAGCAGGGCACGCTGCCGAATTTTGATTTTGACGGGCGTATTTTTCTGGCTGAGAAAGATACGCTGGCGGTCAGTCCGGATGGGCACGGGGGCAGTCTGAAGGCGCTGCACGCCTCCGGGGTCCTGGAGCGGCTTAAGCATCGCGGCGTCGAGTACATCAGTTACTGGCAGGTGGATAACCCGCTTGTGAATCTGTTTGATCCGCTTTTCATCGGGCTGCATGCGATGGAAGGGGCGGGCATGTCGTCGAAGGCACTGATTAAGGCGCATCCGACGGAGAAGGTCGGCAATTTTTGCCTGGTGGACGGCCGGGTGACGGTGATCGAATACAGCGACCTGGACAAGGAACACGCCCACCGCACACATCCGGACGGGTCTCTGGTTTTTGAACTGGGGTCGATCGCCATCCACATTTTGAGTGTTTCTTTTGTTGAGCGGCTCAACGCGGAGGACGATTTTGCCCTTCCGCTGCACCGGGCTGTTAAGAAGATTCCGCACATTGACGCGAAGGGCAATAAGGTCGAGCCGGACAAGCCGTGCGGGGTGAAGCTTGAGACGTTCATTTTTGACGCGTTGCCGCTGTCGGAGAAGTCGGTGATTTTGCAGACGATCCGCAGCGAGGAGTTTGCGCCGGTCAAGAATGCCACGGGGGCTGACAGCGCCGAGGTGACCGTGCGGATGATGATCGAGCGGGCGGCGACGTGGCTGGAGGCGGCGGGGGTTGAAGTGCCTCGCACGGCCGAGGGCCGGCCGGACTGCGTGCTTGAGATTGCCCCGGGTTTTGCGCTGGCGCCGGAAGACCTGAAGGCCAGGGCCGGGCAGATTCCGCCGATTGAGCGAGGCCAGAAGCTGTACCTGGGATGAGGAAAAGTAAAAACGGGCGATTTTGCGGGTTTTTGGGCTGGAAACGCGGTTTTGTAGGTATTATTCCTGATGCCAAGTTTGTCCATTCCTTTTCCTTTATTTTCCGCTCTTTTTTCTGTTTTGTCCGTATTTTGTCCAAAAATTTCCGCTTTTGCTCCTGTTTGGTCCGAGTGTTGCCACGATTTGATGCGGTCAAAGAGAAAAGAAATGAGGAAATCGCCTTCGGCGAAAGCTGATTTTAAAAACCC
>JAHDQI010000070.1 GCA_018433925.1 Phycisphaerae bacterium
GATGGTCGTCAGCCGCGTGCACAAATCGGCGGTGCCGGGAGTACCCTGATAAATTCCGTGCGAACAGTCGGCCACCCAATACAGCGTTACGGCCGGGGCGGCTGTCCGCACAGACAGGCCCGCACACAGCAACCCAATCAGACACAGATTCTGTTTCATCTTTCTGTCTCCTCAACCTGTTTTTGTTTCCTTGAAATCCGGCGGCCGGCGTTAGTCATTTCTCGTGATCTTGATGAGCATTTCGAGTTCCTGGGGGTTGTGGGAGTAGGATTTGGCCAGGTTGACTCCGATGTGTCCTTCCCGGATGAGTCGGTCGAGGGACATGTTGAAGCTGTGCATTCCGTCGTGTCCTTCCTTGATGACATCGGCCAGCTCGGATTCCTTCTCCTTCTCGCGGAGGTACTGTCGGACAGAGGGGACGTTGATAAAGACCTCGGTGGCGGGGACGCGGTCGTATCCCTCCTGCTCGGAGGGCACGAGCATCTGGTTCATGATGGCCAGCAGGTTGTAGCTGAGGTTCAGGCGTACGGCGTCGTGCTCGGCCTCCTTGAAGAAGTTGAGGATGCGGCTGAAGGTCCAGGCGGCGGTGGCGGTGTGCAGGGAGGTCAGCACGAGGTGGCCGGTCTCGGCGGCCTTGATGGCGGCGTGGACGGTCTCGGCGTCGCGCATCTCGCCAACCATGATGACGTTGGGATCCTCGCGCAGGACGGCGCGGAGGGCCTCGGTATAATTGGGAAAATCGACGCCGAGCTCGCGCTGGTGGACGAGGGCCCGGCTGTCGCGAAAGACAAACTCGACGGGGTCCTCAATGGTGACGATGTGCTTGTCGGGCCGGCGGGCCAGCAGGCCGATCATGGCCGCGAGGGTGGAGGATTTGCCGCTGCCGGTCTCGCCGCCGACAATGATAATGCCCTTCTGCTCGGGATTTTCCATGACCTGCTGATAGATGGGCGGCAGGTTGAGCTGCTCAAAGGTGGGGATCTCGTAGTGAATCCGCCGGAGGGCCAGGGAGAGCTTGCCGAGGGCGCGGTAGGCCTGGAGGCGGTAGCGGACCGACCGGCCGCCGAGGGCCGCCTCGTAGGAATAATCGACCGAGCCGGTTTCCTCAAAGAGCTTTCGGCAGCGGACCTGCTGGCTTTCGTGCAGGGTCGAATCCATGATGCGGGCGATGTTGTCCTCGCTGAGGACGGCGTCTTCTTTGCCGAGGGAACGCAGCTTGCCCTTGATGCGGATGTGCGGGTTCTCGCCGGAGGCCAGGTGAATGTCCGAGGCCCCGTGCTTTTCGGCGATCATCAGAAAATCCTCCAGTTTATACATCTGTCCGGCCATAACGTCTTCCTCCCTTGCATCGATTGCCGACGCGTGTCTGCGGATCGCAACGGCGCGACCCGTTTACAGCTTCGCGTTTCGGGCGTCTTTGAGCTCTTTGTTGATTCGCACGGAGCACCAGGCCTTGCCGCACATCGTGCAGTAGTCGTCTCGCGTGGGCTGGGCGCTGATGCGGCTGTGGGCGCAGGCCTCCTCGTACATCATGCGGGCGGTCTTCGGATCGATGGCGCTGTCGAGGTGCTTTTTCCAGTCCAGTTGCGCGCGGGCGGCGCTGAGGGCGCGGTCCTTCTCGGCGGCTCCCGGAAAGCGCCGGGCCACATCGGCGGCGTGCGCGGCGATCTTGCAGGCGACGACGCCCTGGCGCACGTCGTTGAGATCGGGCAGGCCGAGGTGCTCACGCGGCGTCACGTAGCACAAAAACGAGGCCCCGTAATAGGCCGCCGCCGTGCCGCCGATGGCGCTGGTGATGTGGTCATAGCCGGGGGCGATGTCGGTAACGAGGGGGCCGAGCACGTAAAAGGGCGCGCCCCTGCAGATTTCCTGCTGAATCTCCATGTTGTACTGAATCTGGTCAAAGGGCACGTGGCCGGGGCCTTCGACCATGACCTGGCAGCCGTTGTCCTGTGCCCGCTGGGTCAGTTCGCCGAGCGTGCGGAGTTCGGCAAGCTGGGGCTCATCGGTGGCGTCGGCCCCGCAGCCCGGCCGCAGGCCGTCGCCGAGCGAAAAGCACACATCGTGTTCCCGCATGATCGCGCAGAGGTCGTCGAACAGTTCGTACATCGGGTTCTGTCGGTTGTGATGGGTCATCCATTTGGCCAGCAGCGCGCCGCCGCGGCTGACGATGCCGCAGACGCGCCGGTCGAGCAGTTCGAGATGCTCGCGCAGAATGCCGGCGTGAATCGTGAAGAAGTCCACGCCCTGGGCGGCCTGCTTCTCGACAACTTTGAGAATGGTATCGCAGTCGATCTGCTCGACATCCCGGCCGACGATGACCTCGTAGATCGGTACGGTTCCGAAGGGCACGGGGCATTCGGCCAGCAGGCGGCGGCGGATCTCGTCGAGGTCGCCGCCGGTGCTCAGGTCCATGACGGCGTCGGCGCCGGCCTCGATGGCGATGTTCATCTTCTCGATTTCGCCGTCGATATCCGAGCGGACGCTGCTGCATCCGATGTTGGCGTTGATCTTGGTGCTGACGGCCCGGCCGATGCCCGTGGGCACCAGCGCCCCGGCCAGGTGGATCGGGTTGGCCGGGATGACCAGCCGCCCGGCGGCGACTTCCTTTTGAATCGTTTCGGGGGACAGCCCCTCTCGCCGGGCTACCTGACGCATGGCGTCGGTGAGGTGTCCGGCTTTGGCTTGCTGCAATTGTGTTGCCATAATCACTCCAAAAAAAATCGCTTCGTTCGGAAGCGATGCCGCCCGCGATCTACCGGGGACGAAGCCGCTTCCCTACGCAGGTCTCCGCACACGGCGGTTTGCCTGATCAGGTTCGAAGGGTTTTTCTCAGGCCCGGTTTGGGACCACCCCCAGCGAACATCCGTATTATACGAAGGCCGCGGCCGCGGGTCAAAAAAGAATTCTAAAATCCTATTGTCGCCCGCAGGGGTCCCGTATATAATCGCGGGAAACGGCCAATCATTCATTTTGATAAAATCAAGACAGGCAGGGAGTTCGGCGATGAACAAACAAAAACAGGTCTTTATTTTCGCGTTGTGTGGTCTGGTATTGGCGGGCTGCTCGACTACTCCGGATACGGAAAGTTCGCGTCAGGTTCTCAGCGCCGAGGTCAATGATGCCATCTCGCATTTCAAGACCAAAGACCCCGGCATTCAGGCGTTTTTCGACCGGTCGGCGGGGTATGCGGTGCTGCCGAAGGTGTATAAAGGGGCCTTCTGGCTGGGCGGGGCCTACGGCAAGGGACAGGTGTTTGACCGCGAGGGCAACCTGCTGGGCTATTGCGACATGAAGCAGGCCACGATCGGGTTTTCCTTTGGCGGGGAATTTTTCCGGGAAATCATCTTCTTCCGGACAGAGTCGGATTTGCAGAACTTTATGCAGGGGAATTTTGCGCTGTCGGCCCAGGCCACGGCCACGGCCGTAACGCTTGGGGCGGCCGCGAAGGTCGATTACAAAGACGGGGCGGCCGTGTTCATTCTGGCCGATGCGGGGCTGATGGTCGATGCCTCCGTGGGGGGGCAGAAATTTGAATTTGATCCCGTCCCGCGCATCCTGAACTGAGCGCCTGTCAGGTAGCCGGGACCGCGATATACGGCAACTCGCGGCAGCGTCCCTCGTAATCGAGGCCGTAGCCGATGACGAAGGCATCCTCGATCTTCAGGCCGAGGAAATCGATCGGAACCGGCCGCTGGTGGGGGATGTCCTTCTCGAGCAGGACACACGTCCGCACACCGGCCGGATTGCACTGGCGGACCCACTCGGTGACCCTGTCCAGTGTCAGGCCGGTATCGTAGATATCATCGATCAGCAGGACCTGCCGGCCGGCAATCCTTTGGGGAAGGGCCTGGGTCTCTTTGAGCTCCACGTGTCCGCTGGACTGGGTGCCGCCGTGATAGCTGGAGGCCCCGAGGTGCGCTGTCTCTACGGGGAAATCAAGCCGGGCCAGCAGATCATTGGCAAACGTCCGTGCTCCCTCCAGGATCACGAGGGCCAGGAGGCGATCCTCGGCGGTATAACAGGCGTTGATCCGGCCGGCGACCCGCTGAACCGTCTGCCTGATCTGTTCGGCAGAGACCAGGATTCGCTCGATCCGCTGATCGGTCATGTTTTCGTTATTCTGCGGCTGTTTTCCGTTTGTCATTTCAAAATCCGCAGACGCGGTTCGCTGAATCCGTACCGCCGGTCCCGCGTCAAGACCGCAGCTCCCTTTTTTGTGACTAACACATCGTCCTCGATGCGGATGCCGAACTTGCCCGGCAGGTAGATGCCCGGCTCAATGGTAATGATCTGGCCGGCTGTCAGGCGGGTCTTCTTGTCCAGCGGGGAAAGAAACGGGATCTCGTGCACCTCCAGGCCGAGGCCGTGGCCGGTGCCGTGTCCGTAGAGAGGAAAGCCGGACGGCTCGATGACCTGTCTTGCCGCCGCGTCGATCTCGGCGGCGCAGACGCCGTCGCAAATCTTGCCGATGGCCGCCTGCTGGGCTGCCCAGACAGTCTCCCATGCGCGCTCGTATTCCTTTGTGACCTGTCCCCGGCCGAAGCTGCGGGTGATATCGCAGGTATAGCCGTCCACCGCCGCGCCGAAGTCGATCAGGATGGTGTCGCGGCTGCGCAATTTGCGTCCGGAGGGCTGGTGATGATTGCGCGAGCCGTTGGGTCCGAAGGCGATGATGGTTTCAAATCCGACTTTTGCTCCGCGCATCCGAATTTCGTATTCGAGGCGGGCGGTCAGTTGCTGTTCAGTCATGCCGGTTTGCAGATGGGCCAGGGAGGCGTGCAGGCCGTCCCAGGCGATGCGGGCGGCCCTGCGGATCAGGGCCGCTTCGGGCGGATCCTTGACCGAGCGGGCCTGCTCGAGCCAGGTTCCGGCGGTGATGACGGAGATTTTTTGCGGCCGGAGGGCACTCTTGATCTTCCTGAGCGTGGCCACCGAGATCGACGGCTCGGTCCCGATCCTGCGGGGACCGCCTGCCCCGTTTAATTGCCCGGCCAGGGCCTGCGTGATGGGCCCTTTTCGCTCTACGATACGGCAGCCGGAGCACTCGCCGCGGGCCTGCTCGGTATAGCGACTGTCGGTCAGCAGCACACAGCCCCGAGCCGTCAGCAGCACCCAACTGTCATGTCCCGAAAAATTGGTCAGATACCGGACATTCTCGACCTTGGTAATAAGCAGTCCGTCCAGTTTTTGTTCCCGCAGGCGGTTGCGCAGTCGGCGAAGCCGACCCGAAATCATCCTTTGTTCCATATCGGTTATTCCCCTGTTTTATCGGTCTTCAGGTCAGTACCTTACCGGCCGGACCGGAAAACCGCAAAAAAATTTTCTCCGATTTGCCGTCCCCCGCCGGATTTATTAGTTATCTTTTGTGTATAGAGAGGTTCAAAAACCCCAAAATCGGGACGTATATAGACAATCTCCTCTCCTGTCTTTTCCATGGCATGGACGCTCCGGCGGGGCAGGGGTCCGGCGACCGGATCTCCGCCCCGCTTTTTTATGCGCCCCCTTTCCCACTCTTCGGAATACAGAAAACGGTATCCGGAGAAGAATCCCGCTGGTTTTTCCGAAAAAACCGCCGCGGCACAATCCTGTTATGGTCTCGGATTATTTAGCGGGCACCGCTTTTCCGGAAAGATTTCTTTGTCCTTGTCCCCGGCCGGTTTGGGGGGTACAATGCCCTCTTGCTGAAAATGGAAATGAGAATACTATCTAAAATGAAAAACTTATGCTGCTGCCGATAGGAACCACTGTCAGTCCGCGACGGACGCCGTACGCCAATTACTTTCTGATCGCTGTCAATGTGCTGATCTTCGCCGTTACGATGCAGGCGATGTATGACCCGCGCAGCGGTATGCGGTACCTTGATCTGCGTCCCTGGGCGGAAAGCTTTATGCTCTGGCCGCAGCGGCCGCAGCTCTGGCAGTTCGTCACCTACTCCTTTCTCCATTCCGGGCACGAATGGTACATTCTCCATTTGCTGGGCAACATGTACTTTCTGTACCTGTTCGGCAACAGCGTCAACGACAAACTGGGCCATGTCGGCTATCTTTGTTTTTACCTGGCCGGTGCGGTCTTTTCGGGCCTGGGGCACGCCCTGCTGCATACCAACCCGGTACTCGGGGCCAGCGGGGCCGTCGCGGCGGTGACGGGGGCGTATCTGGTTCTGTTTCCCAATACGCTGATTTCAGTCATTTACTGGTTGTTTTTTATCGGGACCGCCGAATTCCGCGCGTTGTATTTCATCGCTTTTAAGATGATTATCTGGGACAATGTGGTCGAGCCGAAGCTCTCCGTCCGGGCAGTGGCTTATGATGCGCACCTGGCCGGGTACGCCTTCGGGATTGTGGCGATTTTGCTGCTGCTGGCGACTAAGCTGATTGAAGGGAACCACAGCGACCTGTGGTCGATGATTCGTCAGTGGAATCGCCGTCGCAAGTATCGCGAGGCCGTTTCCGGCGGGTATGATCCCTTCGGTCCTTCGCGGGGTGTGCGGCAATCCTCGGCGGAAGTTCCCGCGCAGGTCGCAGCGACTGAGCCGGTTGAGGATCCGCAGGTTCTTGCGCTGCGTACCGAGATCGCCGATTGCCTGCGGCGGCATGACGCGGCCACGGCGGGGGAGCTGTATCTCAAGCTGCTCGAACACGACCCGTCACAGACTCTGCCCCGCCAGCATCAGCTCGATGTGGCTAACCAATTGATGGCCTCCGGCAAGTGGGCCCCGGCGGCCGGGGCTTATGAAAAATTTCTTCATCTCTACAGCGGCCATGAGCACGCCGAACAAGTTCACCTGATGCTCGGTTTGCTGTACGGCCGATACCTCGGCGAGCCGGAACAGGCCGCCGAACACCTCAAAACCGCGCTCGGCAAGCTCTCCAACCCCGGCCAGATCCAGATGTGCAAAGAGGAACTGGCCCGGCTCGAAACCCCGTAACCTGCCCGGCGCCCGGCCGGTGGCTATTTTCAGTCGTGAACAAGCGGGCGAGTTGCCGATATAAAAAAGAAGGTATATCGAAATGTCACCATCAAACGTCCGGATTGTCGCCATAAAAAGCGATTGACACGCTCCGGCGGCGGTGGTAATGTGAAAAGGAAAGATACTGGAACAAGATACTCCGGTTTTTGGAGCTTGAAACCCTGATTTTTGTTGGAGAAAAGCCATGTTCATCGGCAAACAGACATTCATCTTTCTGACTGGAGTTTTCGTGATCACGGCATCCTGGGCCGCGGCCATCGAGTCCGACGCCGGAGAATCGAAAAGCCCTGATTCCGTTCTGGCCGAAAAACTGGCCAAGATGGAGTTTCCGCAGATTGGCCAGGTCACCGGCGACGATGTGAACATCCGCTCGGGACCGGGGACCAGCTATTACCGGTGCGGCAAGCTCAATGCGGGCGAAAAGGTCACCGTGGTCGAGGTTCTTCACAATGCCTGGGCCAAGATTGTTCCGCCGGAAGGAAGCTATTCGTGGATTTCCAAAACCTATGTGGAACTGAATCCGTCCGATCCCAAGGTGGGCGTGCTGACCGGGGATGATGTGCGGGTCTGGGCCGGGTCTGATTTTGTGGAACCGCTTCATTCGCAGTCGCAGCAGACCAAGCTGAACAAAGGCGACATCGTGGAGCTGGCCGGCCCGGCTGATCTTGACACGGATTATTTCAAAATCAAACCCCCGGCCGACGCGTACCTGTGGCTGAGCATGGACTTTGTAAAACTGCTGGGTCCGAAATCATCGATTCAGGCGGCTCTGCCTGCCGCCATCGAGGAAGTGGTCAAACCGGAACCGGCGGCCGAGCCGAAGCCGACACCGGCGGCGGTCCCGGATCAGGCCCCGACTCCGACTCCGTCTGCGGCAGCGACCCCCGAAGCGGCCAAACCCCAGCCGCAACCTGAACCGGCCAAGCCCTCCGTGGAATCGCTGGGCCTGCAGAAATGCTATCAAATCGCAGAGCAGATGACTGAAGAACTTAAAAAGCCGCTGCCCGAGCAGAGTTATACCGCAATGAAAGAGACCCTGACGAAACTGCTCGAAACCCCTGAGATCGGCAAGGCCGAAAGCTATGCCAAGCTGCTGCTTAACCAGATCAACAGTTATGAGCTGGCTTCCGAAGTGCAGCGTCAGCTTGTACGGCAGGATGAGGCGCTGGATGAAATTCGGGACAAAATCGGCAAGGCCCACCAGGCCCAGCGGGAGCAGGCGGTGCCGGCCGAGGCCAAGTACCTCTTTGTGGGCACGCTGAAGCCCTCTTATGTGTATACGGGAAGCGTGGGCCCGAAGCGGTATCTGATCATGGATAAAAACAAACGCATCCTCTGCTACCTGCTGGGGAAAAATTTGTCCATCCAAGCGGAAGCGGATGCGCTGACGGATAAGATTGTGGGGGTTCGCGGCACGATTCTTGACGATCCGAAGGCGATGGTTCCGGTCGTTCTGCTTTCCGAGATCTCGCCGATTTTTGAGGAATAAATAACCGGCCGCCCTGCTCAGTTTTCCTGCTCGGGAGAGCCGAGCAGATCAAAGGGCCGCTGAAAGATCGGCAGCGGAACCTGCCGAACCGTCGGCTCATCCAGTGTGCCGGTGACCTCCACCCGTCCCAGCGCCGCCCCGAGATTTTCGGCCAGGGCGGTCAGCAGCGTCGGCTCCTGTCCTTTGCGGCGGCCGAAAGCCGTCAGTTCCATGCGCAGCGAGCGATCGGCCAGTTTGAGCGTGCCGTTGCCCTGATAGACCTCGTTGTCGCCGGCCAACAGAATGCGGTCGCTGCGGAGGACGCCCTGCTCGAGGAGGGCATCGATAAGCATCTCGGTAAAAATATACTCGGCGGGCCGACGCAACTGCATGACCATGAGGGCCTTTCCAAAGAGCGATTCCCGACCGATTTTCATCTGCTCGGCTTCGAGATGCACCCGGCCTTGTGTCTGCTGCCACTGATCCAGACAGCCGCTGACATCAATTGCCCCGCGCAGATGTCCCTCGGCGGGAGGCGAAACGGCTTCCTGGTCTGCCTGCGCCGACGTTAAAAGCTGATCCAGCCGGACTGCCTCGAAAGCGGCTTCGGCCCGATACGGCAGGCCGGGCTGGTTTGTCCGGATTTCCACGTGTCCGAGTATGGGTCCCTGACAACAGGAAGCGGTGATGTTCGAGGCGACCAGTGTGCGGGTGTTGGGATCGGCTGTCCATTCGCCGGCCAGATCGGTCACTGTACGGCCAAGGATTTGAAATTCCGGGGCGCCGAACCGCCCGCTTCCTTCGAAGGCCGGCCGGCCGAGGCGCCTGGCAATTTGGCCCTCCCAGAAGCCCTCGAGCCGGTCCAGTGAGAGGCGGGCCGATGCCCCGCGGCGGATATCGACGCGGCCGGATGCCTCGAAGACAGCCGGCTGAACCTCCCTGCGCCAGACGGCCCGCGGAAGAGTTACATCCAGCATCGCGGAGAGATCCAGGCCGGACAGCATGCCGCCGCCTATTGCCGGAATTTGGAAGAGGGCCGGATTGACCGGGGTCTGACGCAGGGACCAGTCGATCAGTTCGATCCGGCCGTCTTCGATCCGGATTGTTCCGGCCGCCGGGCCGCTTGTCCAGCCGCTTTGGGGGCCGACCAGCCGACCCTCTTTGAAATGAATCATCATTCGGGTGCCTGCCTGCGAAGATTGGGGATCGTTGACGGCGATTTGTCCGTCCGCATCGACAAGCCCCTCGGCCCGGATCTGGGAAAAGAGGGCGGGGTAGATTTGCGCAGCTTCCATCGCCTTCCAGAATGGTTCATCCAGCGGCAACTCATCGGCGGAAAACGAAACCGTTCCGCCCGGCCGGGCGGGATCGGCGCCGGCACCCTGAATGCGCCCCTTGAATTGAAACCGCCCCTGACCGCAGGCCGCTGATAAAGACTCAATATCCATCCGCTCGGGCGAAAAAGAGAGCGTCATCGTCACATCACGCAGGGGCAGAGGGAACCGGCTCCATTGCAGCGAGTCGGCCTGAACCTCGGCGTGCGCGCGGTACGGGATCGGCCCGCCCGGGTGTACGGTGCCCCGCACGTTCAGATCGAGGTTCATTTGCCCATCCACGGCAAACTCCGAGAGCATCTGCCGCTGCGCTTTTCGAAATGTATTGCGGAAGGTCTGGTCCAGCGCCAGCCGCTGTGTGCGAATCCGCAGGTCGCACGTCGGGGCGGGCCGCCGAAGACCGCGGATGGTTCCATCAATCAGGATCCGCTGCCGGTCATCAGGCCGTGAGACAACGTTTTGCAGGGTCAGGTTATTGGGATCAAACAGGATCGTGCCGGTCAGTCGCCGCAGGGGGTAGGGGTAGCGATCCCAGAGGCCGCTTGTCTCAAGCAGATCAACCGTCAACTGCTGCCGGCCGGGCCGGTCTGCTTTTCGCTGATATTCGTAATCCACGGCACATCGCCCGGAGGGAGCAAACTCAAACCATGCCTGCTGAAGCCGCGGGGGCAGGGCCTGCCTGAGCGTATCGGTCAGTTCGAGATTCGAGCAGGCAACCCGTGTACGGACGCGGGCCTGGCGGCCCAGGTTGTCGACGCCTCCGGTGATGACAAACTCCGAATCCTGGTGCCGGGCGCGGAGATTGTCCAGCACGAGGTTCCTGCCGGTCAGCTCGATGATGCCCGTCATGTGCTCAAGGGGGTATGGAAATTTCTGATCGAGGATCGCGATGTCGCGGCAGAGAATCTGTCCGTTGATTTGGCTGTCTGCGAGGTCTGAAAGGCGTCCGCGAATCTGGACCCGGACATCGGCGGGGCCTTCGGGCTGAAATCGGCGGAGAAACCGCTGCAGGCCGGGGTCCAGCATGCTGAGGACTTCCCGGCTGTAAACAACCGTATCGGGCCGGGATGTTCGGGACAGGGACAGATTTTCCAGTTCCGCCTGCAGATCCAGTTTTCGATTGCCCGGCGGTCCGAGCAAGTCGCCCCATAAATTGACCCGGCCCTGGCCGATGCTGCAGGATAAGCGATCCAGGGCCAGCCGGTCCTTTTGATAACGGCAGTCGAGTCGAATGTCGTCCAGGTTCCATGCGTTTCCGTAAATATAGGTCAGCGGCATCTTGACCTGGCCGACCAGCGTGACCTGTCCGCGTCCTTTTTCTCGTGTCCAGATGCCGTCGATACGACTTCCGTAAAAGGCCACTCGCGGCGTGGCTTCGAGCGAAAACCTGTACCGGCATCCTCGTTCTTCGGAGAGGATCTGCCCCTGGAGGCCGATGCTGGTCAGCGTCTGGACGCGGTCACCCTGTCGAGTCTGTACACGCAGGAGGGCATCGTCGAGGTAGACTACGGGGACCTTGGACGGCTGTCGGGGTTCGTCCATGAAGGGAAGCGACGAAAAATTCCAACGGCCGCGGTCATGGTCATAGAGCACCTGCACGACGGCCTCCTCGACCGAAACGGAACGAACCTCCAGCCGCATCCGCAACAGAGCCGCCGGCGACAGCGAACAATCCGCCCGGCGAATCCGCACGAGGGCTGAGTCGGCAAGCCGGTTCGGATCCGCGGCGATTACCACCTCTTCGAGGCGGACGGTGGCCGGGCCAACCCAATAGGCCGAATCGATCCATACGGATGCGCCGGTCTGCCGCGCGAGGTGCCGCTGGATCAGCGGCCGCAGCATCCACCCGGACAGCCAATGCGCCAGGGCCAAAGCCAGCAGGACAAAGCCGCCCAGCCAGAGCAGACGGCCGAGTCGCTGCCTGCGTTTGAGTTGCTCAAACTGGCGAATATGTGACTGGCTTCTCATGCCTGATTCAGTGCTCCCGCCGCCGGGGGATGGGCCGGATTCGGCCGCAACCGGTCCCTGTTGTCAGAGGGCCTTATCGGCGATGTCCCGGCGGCAATAGGCCCCTTCAAAATGAATCGCATCGACGGCTTCGTAAGCCCGTGTTTTGGCCTGGGCTATTGTCGGGCCCATCGCCGTGACGCCCAGCACCCGTCCCCCTGTGGTAATGATCTGTCCGTCTTTCTGTCCGGTTCCGGCGTGAAAGACCATGACCTCCTTCATGGCCGCCGCGGTCTCGAGGCCGGAGATCGTCTTGCCCTTTTCGTAGGCGTCCGGATAGCCGCCGGAGGCCATCACGACGCACACGGCCGGGCGCGAATCCCACTGAATGTCCACTTCCGAAAGCCGCCCATCGCAGACGGCCACCATGACCTCAAGCAGGTCGCTTTTCATCCGCATCAGGATCGGCTGGGTTTCGGGGTCGCCGAAACGGACATTATATTCAAGCACGCGCGGCCCGCCCTGGGTCAGCATCAGGCCGGCATAGAGCACGCCCTTGTACGGGGTGTCGTTGCGGTTCATGCCGTCCACGGTGGGCACGAGGATTTCCCGAATGATCTGATCCATCAGTTTCTCGGTGACTACCGGGGCGGGACTGTAGGCGCCCATGCCGCCGGTATTGGGTCCGGTGTCGCCTTCGCCGACGGGCTTGTGGTCCTGTGAGCTTTCCATGACGTAAATATTGCGGCCATCGACAAAGGCGAGAATGGAGGCCTCCTGTCCGAGCAGTTTGTCTTCGACGATGACCGTACTGCCGGCGGCGCCGAAGAGTTTATCGACCATGATTTTCTCGGCCGCCAGAATTCCGTCGGCCGGCTCGTCGCAGACAAAGACGCCCTTGCCTTTGGCCAGGCCGGCGGCCTTGACGACGACCGGCTCATCACGGCTGGCAATATAGGCCTTGGCGTCTTCAAAGCTGGTAAAGGTCCGGGATTCGGCCGTGGGAATGCTGTTGGCCCGCATAATATGCTTGGAAAAGGCCTTATCGGCCTCGAGTTGAGCGGCCGCCCTGCCGGGGCCGAATGCTTTGATCCCTTCGGCCTCGAGCCGATCGACGAGGCCGGCGGCCAGCGGGTCTTCCGGACCGACGACAACCAGATCCATGGCCTTGTCACTTGCAAACCGAACGATTCCCTCCAGGTCGTCGTCGGCGAGATCCACATTGGTTCCCACCTGCGCCGTGCCGGGGTTACCCGGGGCGATATACAGACTCGACAGTTTTTTCGACCGGCTGAGTTTCCACGCTATGGCGTGTTCCCGACCGCCGCCGCCAACCAGCAAAACCTTCATAACACCTCCGTGAATCCGGACTTTCGTTGCCTTGTTACCAGGGGCCACTGTATCAGAATTCGGCCGGGCCGACAAGGTCCTTTTTTGCCAGACTGTTCGGGCCGGGAAATGACCGGGGCCGACTGCGAAAACACGAAGCCGGCCCCGTCTTTTTTCTCCCCTCTAAAACGCTTATCCGGCCGCGGCTGCCGGCTGCGATTTGATATGAATATCCCGCTGGGGGAACGGAATCGAGCAGCCGCCTTCTTCGAGCGCCAGCTTGATCTTCTCCATCAAGTCAAAACGCACCGCCCAGTAGTCGGACACATTAACCCACGGGCGCACTACAAAGTTTACGCTGCTGTCGCCCAGTTCCGAGACAGCCACGGTCGTCGCGGGTTCGGGCAGGATTCGCGAATCGGCCGCGAGGACCTTTTCGATGATCTCTCGTGCGGTCTTGAGGTTGTCCTCATAGGAGACCCCGATGACCAGATCGACGCGTCGGGTTCCGGTGGCGGTATAGTTCATGATGCTGCCTCCGGTGGCCTGGGCATTGGGGACAATGATCTTGACATTATCCGGCGAATGCAGGATGGTTGTGAATATCTGTATTTCCTTGACCAGCCCGGCGCTGCCGGCGATTTCCACATAGTCACCGACCTTGTACGGTTTAAATATGATTACGAGGACGCCGGCGGCAAAATTTGACAGCGATCCCTGGAGGGCAAAGCCGATGGCCAGTCCCGCGGCGCCTACGACGGCCACAAACTGGGCGCTGGCGTCCTTTCCAATCAGCTTGGACAGGGCCGCGATCACCACAAAGACCAGCAGCACGGTATAGACAAGATTTTTTACAAACACGCGCAGGGTGTCTTCGATCCGGGTTTTCTCCATGGCCTTATCGACCAGTTTGGTAATCAGTTTGGCTACCCAGCGGCCGATCAGGAAAATCACAGTTGCCAGTACAATGGCCTTCAGCAGGTCCATCCCATTGGTCGCCAGGTACTCGGCGATTTTGCTCCACAGTTCTTCCATGATTTCCATTCCTTTCTCATGCGGCCCGGCATCGCCCGGCCGATGGATTTAGGATTTCAGTTGTTCCGGCGGGAGCCACAGGCAAACAATAAACCTGTGCTCATCACCGGAGTGGGACTTTTCATCCTCTTCCCTACGTCTGACAGAATCATTCTTGTGTTCCAATGATCCCTATTCATCAAAAAAAACTGTGGAGGCCGAAGCCCCCACAGTTTTTACGCTTGCCTATCGCAAGTTTTATTCATAGAAGTGCGTCGATTCGGTCTCGATCACATCCCGATCAAGCTGATCGGCATTCATCGTCACACCAAACCGAACATCGCCTTCCTTAACCGCTTTGACAACCACACGCCAGGTGGCCTTGGCCCCGGCGTTGAGCGAAGGCAGCGACGCAAACGTGATCTTGTTGCCGGCCGCGCTTCCGCGAGTGGCTCCGTCGGCGGAAATATACTGCATGGTATCTTCAATGGTGCAGGTAATCCTGATATTCGTCGCCGTTGCCGTTCCCTGGTTGGTGGCCACGATTACGTAGGTCTCGTTCTGACCAACTTCGATGGGATCCGCCAGGTCGATAACCTCCAGCAGCAGGGCCGGGATTCCGCGAATCTCGGTCGAAGCGGACTTGGAGACATCCTGGGCACAAATGGCCTTGGCTGTGGCCGTATTGCTGATCTTGCCGTGCGAGGTCGGCACATAGGAAACGGTAAACTGCCGGGTCGCACCGGCGGCCAGGTCGCCGACGTTCCAGGTAATCATGCCGCCGGACTGAACTCCGCCGCCGCTGACCTGAATCTGCTCAACCCCGGAGGGAATCGTATCGGTGACAACCGTGCTTTTGGCCACGCCGTCGCCCTTGTTGGCCACGGTAATGACATACTCCACCCGGCGTCCGCCGTATTCCCATTCCCGGCCGGTGGTCTTATCAATGGTCAGAATCGGCTGGGTGACCTTGGTCCGGGTGACGTTGGATTCGGCCTTGAGGTTGCCGTCTGCGACGGCCATGGCTTTGTTATCAAAGGTGCCTGTCTTGGTAGCCTTGACCTGAACCGTCTTGGTGGCCGAACGGCCTGCGGGCAGCGAATCGATCTTCATCGAGATCTGCGAGGCCCCGTCCATGGTCGTCAGGCCGCTTGGCAGGGTATCGGTAATCTGCACATTCCGCGCTTCGCCGGATCCCTTGTTGGAGACCGTAAAGGTCAGCGTGATCGGATCGCAGATCGAGACTTCGGCGGTGGCGGTTTTGGCCAGTTCCAGCGCCGGCTGAACGACTTGAGTCTTGGCACAGGCGGGAATGATATAGGTTGCGTCCGCACAGGTCATGATCCAGCCCTCGCTGGTGGCCTGTCCCTTGACCACCATCGTTTTGGATTCCTTTGGATCCATGCTGTCCAGCTGCCAGGTCAAAATCTGCCCGGCCAGCTTTCCTTCCGGACTGGAGCTGATATACTTGAAGTTCTGCCCCAGCCGCTCGGTGATGTTGACGGCATAGAGGGTTTTGTCCGTCAGATTGGTCGCCTTGATCGTGTATTCAAACGGCGCATTCATCGTGACGGTCTTCGGCAGAATCTTCTCGATTTTGAGGGTACCGCAACAGTCATTATTGTACAGTTGTGAGGCCATGTAATAGGCCGACGGTTCCGCGGCCGGTGCCGGGGCCGGCTTGGGGGCCGGAGCCGGGGCGGGAGCGGGCCTGGGGGCCGGTTCGGCCTTGGCTGCCGGTTCGGTCTGAAGACAGGCACAGCCGCCGAGTGTAAGCATTACCGCCAACAATAAAATGGACAAAAGTTTTCTCATGGTAAGTCTCCTAAAAAAGTTAAGTTGGAAAATATACGAGATTAGCTATATTTATTTCGGCGTCAGGGGGGAGATTTATTGGTTTGGCAAATCGTATCATCCATAAGTTTTCTCCCGAAATCCATAAAAAAAGCTTTGGAAAGCCAACCGCTATGATATCCCGTAAATATCTTTTTGTATAGTAAATTTCTAAAAATTTTGGATTTGTTTATGCCGTTTGACGAGCCGCCGAACAAACGATATAATCGCAGCGATTCGTGATCTCGCTAAAAAGACTCCGGAGGTGGATAAATGCAACTCATTTTATTGACGATCATTGCCGTCGCGGTTGTAGTGCTGATTGCCGCTATGGTGGCGGTATTTACGCTGCTTTCGGCTCTTCGTGGCGAATCGACGGCTCAGCATACGGCGGTGGGCATGCTTGGGCAGCAACTGGAGCACCTGCGTGAAAATCACCAGACTTTATCTCAAACTCTCGATAAAAACCTGCAAACAGGCCAGCAGAGCATGACGCAGTTTTTGACGCACAGCGGAAAAACGCTGGGGGAACTGAAAGAGCAGCTCGGAAAACTCAAGGGGGACAGCGAGCAGATGCTGCGGATCGGTCAGGATGTGCGAAAGCTGCAGGACATATTAAAGGCTCCGAAACTCCGCGGCCAGCTCGGCGAACAATCGCTGGGCGGCCTGCTGGGCAATGTTTTGGCGGCCGATCATTTCGCCTTGCAGCACTCCTTTAAGAACGGAAAGATTGTCGATGCGCTCATTCGGCTTCCGGACTACAGCGTCCCGGTGGATTCGAAGTTTCCGCTGCCGGCGTTTGAGAAGATGATCGCGGCCGAGAGCGAGGACGAAAAAGCACGGCTGCGCCGGCAGTTTCAAGGGGATGTCTGCAAACACATTGACAAGATCGCCGCAAGCTATATTCTGCCCGCTGAAGGCACACTGGATTTTGCGCTGATGTACATTCCGGCGGAGAATGTTTATTACGAAACGATTGTCAAATACGATGCGGACAAAGCAGATATTCTTGACTATGCCCTGGGCAAGAAAGTCATTCCCGTTTCGCCGAATCTGCTGTACGCGTACTTGATGACCATCGTGATGGGGCTGCACGGGATGCAGATCGAAAAGCAGGCCGCGGAAATCCGGGCGAATCTGAATCAGCTTGCGTCGGGCTTTTCGTCCTTTATCGGGGCGTGGGAAATTCTCGGCAAGCATCTTCGCAATGCCCAGAGCCAGTACGACGAGGGCGGCAGCCGCCTGAACCGATTCACCCTTCAGCTTGACCAGATCCGGGACAGGGAAGTAAAATAAATCTTTTTTGAACAGTCCGTTACGAAACGGACAACTCCTGAGGAGCCGGGGCGACTTTTATCCCCCCGGGATTCTCTTGGAAATTTATTTTTTGCGTTTCCTGCGGCGCCTCCGATTCGTAGACTAAGGGGAAAAGCCACACTCTTTTTTTGGAAGGGAGAACGTATGATGTCGAAACACAGGATTCCAATCCGTTTTGTTCTTTGGATCGTCTGGGTGTTGTGTATGGGGCCGGCGGGCTGCGGCACCGGAGTCCGGCCGGATGCTGACCCGTTCCCCCTGAAGGTATCCGGCATTCGGAAATTAGCCGATGGATTCCGATTTACCGAAGGCCCGGCCGCGGACGGGGAAGGGAACATCTACTTTACGGACATTCCCAATAACCGGATTCTCAGGTGGTCCCCGGACGGACAGATCCGCACGTTTCTGGAAAATTCCGGGGGCGCCAACGGGCTGCTGTTTGACAAGGACGGCGACCTGATCGCCTGCGCGGGAGGGATCGGCAAGCTCGTATCGATTGACCCGACGGGAAAGATCACGATCCTGGCCGATACCTACGAGGGAAAGCCCTTCAACAGTCCCAATGATCTGTGGATCGACGGGAAGGGAGGCATTTATTTTACCGATCCCCGATACGGCCACCGGGAGACCCTGCCGCAGGACGGGGAGCACGTCTATTATCTTTCGCCCAATCGCAAAAAGCTGATCCGGGTGATTGATGACCTGGTCCGTCCCAACGGACTCGTCGGCACGCCGGACGGCAAACGGCTCTATGTTGGCGACCATGGAGCGAACAAAACCTACGTTTACTCAATCCGGCGGGATGGCACGCTGACCGGCAAAACCCTCTTCGCCGAGCAGGGATCGGATGGGATGACTCTTGATGCGGCAGGAAATCTTTACCTGACGGCCGACGCGGTGGCGGTGTATGCCCCTTCCGGAGAAAAGACGCAAACGATCGAGATTCCTGAAATGCCCTCCAATGTCTGTTTTGGGAAAGGGGGCCGGACGCTTTATGTCACAGCTCGACAATCCCTGTATGCCGTCGATCTGAAAAGCAACATTTATTCCTTTACGCTGAAGGATATTGACGGGTGGCCGGTTGGACTGTCCCGGTACGAGGGCAAGGTTCTTCTGGCGGTCAATGTGGCCAGCGAGTGCGCCTTTACGGGGCAGTATGCAAACCTGGAGCGGCTTTACCGGAAATACAAGGATCGGGGATTGGTTGTGCTGGGGTTTCCGGCCAATAACTTCGGCAGCCAGGAACCGGGGTCCAACGCCGAAATTAAAGAGTTCACCGTCCGCCGGTTCGGGATTACGTTTCCTTTGTTTGCAAAGATCTCCGTCAAGGGAGAGGATATGCATCCATTGTACCGGTCCCTGACCAGCCCGGAAGAAAACGGCGAGTTCGGCGGGCCCATCCCCTGGAACTTCAACAAATTCCTGATCGACAAGGATGGAAATACGATCGCGCGTTTTCCCTCCGAGGTCGATCCCTTAGACCCCCAGATCATCGAGGCCGTGGAGGCGGCATTGCGATAATCAGGCAACGACCCCTTTTTTGAGAATAATATTGGCGTAGAGGGCCGCCTCACTGGTGGCGATGACGGCGAAGGCATTTTGGGCGCGCTGGTAGAAGGCATGGCGCTCCACCTGCTCGAAGTCGGTGAATTTTTTGTCGGCCTTCAGGATTTCTCGATACTCTTGCCAGATTGTCGGCTTGGTCGGATCGCCGGGCACCACCTGCATGATGACAGCCGGGCGCTCCACGTACTGATCGAGCGGGAAAAACCGCAGGATGGCTTCCAGCAGCGGCGGGATCGCCAGGCCGTCGGCCCGCACCAGCCGGCGGGCCATCGAGGCGGCCGGGAAGTTGCCGTCGGCCAGCACCAGTTCATCGCCGTGGCCCATGTCCATCAGGATTTTCATCAGATCGGGTGAAAGAATCGCCGGAATCCCTTTTAACATGTCATCTTCTCCTGTCAATCTTCGTTTCGCAGTATGATTTCAATATCCGCCCGGTACTATTTTGCCTCTTCGGAGACTTCAAAAATGCGTTTTCCCGTAAGGGACCGCTGGTCATGCAGGACGGCCTCGATGTCCAGACGATATATCCCGGCCGGCAAATCCTCGGGCAGGCGGGCCTGCCATATATGCCCGCTTGGGTGAGGGGCGGCCCAGGACTTGTAGGACTCCGGATAACGTTCGATCAGGTTCTCGATGAACGGATCGGTTCGCAGGACATGCTCCATCGGAATTTCGATTCCATTCAGCCGGGCGGTGACGGACGTTCGCTGATTGCCGATAAAGACGTTGGCCAGGATCGGGGTGTTTGCCAGCTCGGAACGGGCCATTGTACCCTGCGGGGAAGCGATACGCATCTGGAAATCCGAGTTGCGCCTGAGGGGATAGAATTCCTCCTGATACTGATTGCCCCGGACATGGAACAGGAACACCCCGCTGGGCGCGCCATCCGGCTGGACGGCGGCGGGAATACCCTCGGTGTCTTTGGGGCCTCCCCACCAGGTTCCGCACACCGCTCCGCAGACGATCTGCGGAAAGTCGGCCTGGCCGTCCCAGCCGTTTTCTGAATCCAAAAACATATAAATATTGGTATGCATGTGACCGGCCAGAAAGAGCAGGTGCTTTCGGTCGCGGATCAGGGCAAAGAATTCTTTTCGATTTTTGACTTCATGCCTGGCGCCGGCATGGGCGCTTAGGTGCAGGGGGATATGGGCCGCAAACACAAGCAGGTGATCGTCTGGAATATGCCTGAGGTTGTTTTCGATCCAGGTCAGTTGATCGGGCGAGATGGCGCCCTCGTAGTTGTTCCACCAGTCCTCCGTCTGTTTGCCGTACCAGCCGACGGTGCTGAGGACCATAAAATGTGTTTTTCCATAGGTAAAGGAATAATAATTGGGGCCGCAATATCGCCGGAATGTGTCCCAGCAGTGGTCGGCCCCGGCTTCATAATTCAGATCATGATTGCCGGCGACATTGTATGAAGGCATCCCGATGCGGCCGAAGATCTCCTTGTATCGGGGAAATAAATCGAGCTGGTCAAACATTAGATCGCCCAGCGTAATGCTGAACTCCGCCAGCCCGTCCGGCAGGGCCGCGATCACACTGTCCCGCAGATAGTCCAGTTCCTCATGGGTTTTCGGCTGGGGATCGCCAACGGCCATGAATGTAAACTCGTCCGATTCATCGGCGCGGAGCAGGGGAAAATCAAGGCGGTCCGGCAAGGGGCCGGAGGGCTCGATACCGGGGTAGTTAAGGGACTGCGGCGACCCGGCCGGGTAATGATGGTAGTAAAACTGCGGCACGTTGTTTTGATTGAGGGGCAGGCGCCAGCCCGCCGGCTTGGTAACGAAAACGGTCATCTTGTTTCCGGCAGGCAAAATATAGCGACCTTGACGATCGGTTTTGCAGACATCCCGCTGGTTGGATACGAGTACGCCGGGAATCCCTTTTTCGCCGGGATCCCGGAGGCCGTTTTCGTTTTGGTCCTCAAATACAATGCCCGTAACAGACGGTCCGTCCACGGAAGCGGTTTGGGCCCGAACGCCGCGGCCGCAGGAGGTCATAGAAAAAAGGACTACTACCCATCCAATCCACAGAGCAATTTGTCGTATCATCATCAGTCTCCCGGTTTATAAATTGTTTGTTTGGTCTTTATACCCTCAATGGACGGGTTTTGCAATATTTGCATTTTTGTCCGTTCCGGGTTGTCACAAGTCTGTCCAAACCAGCAAAAAAAAGATTGCGGCGGCGATTTTGGCATAAGTAAATATACCCATGACATACTGAGTATAAATACTGACTGTATTTTTCCTAAATAAAATCATTGACAAATCTGAAAGTTCGGATATGCTTGAGTACTGTCAAATGGAGGCAAGATGATGAAAAGAACTATTCATATCTTTGCCGTCGCACCATCATAATCTTAGACCCCCATTGAATTCCAATTACACAACTTTATTTGGGAGGTTGGATTATGAAACACTCGCAACGTTCTCTATTGTTTTCCCTGGGTGTATGCATCCTTGCTCTGGCTCTGCCGGTAATGGCCGATCCGTATCCGGCCGATGAGATCATTCCTCTGCCGGTGCCGCCGAATCCGGAGTACACAAACACCGCCTCCGGCACCCTTGTTTTCGGCTCGGAAAATCCGGCTTATACCGTCATGGTGGAAAATGAACTGATCCTGCAAAACTGGAAGGAGTGGATCATTCAATACACGATCACTCCGCTAAACCCGGAGGATTGGTGGTTTGACCCTCATGTAGACTACGGTTTCCGGGTGAATCCGGGCGAGGAGCCGCCGTTGTTTGATCGCTGCCAGATGGAGGCCATCAATCCGACTACCGGTCAGATGCAGTTGTATAGCGCCTGGTGGGATACCCTGGTGACAGGATCCGGCAGCGCCCCTCCCACGACGACAGTGTGGACGGCGGCCGGTTTTCCATTCGCTAACCAGAGCGCCGGTTTATTCGTGATGTCAAGTCCGCTGGGTCCGATCGATTACCTGATCGATACGTATCCGTTTGACTTCAATCCGGAATGGGTCAGTCTGGAATTTGCCGGAAGGAATGTACAGATTGACTACGTTTTCTACGACTGGTGTGTGCCCGAGCCGACAACGGTCGGCCTGATGCTGCTGGGCAGCGCGATTATAATCCGACGGCGAAGGTAAGCGGACGCCGCATCACAATCCAGTGCGACCGTTTTAGGGCATTTGCCGACCCCGGCCGCGACGGCGATGTCGCCCGGGGCGGGGGTCTGCGCCCTGACCCGGACAGGGACCGCGGCCCATCGGGGGCATGGGTCCATACGTCGGCGGCGGGGTCATCTCCACCGCCCCGCCCTCGATAACGAGGGCCTTGCCTCCGGTGAGGGCATCGGCGATTTTTTTGCGGGCCGAGTCAATGATTCGGCCAAATGTCTGCCGGGATATGTTCATGCGCTCGGCCGCCTGCTCCTGGTAGAGCCCTTCGCCGTCGGCCAGGCGAACGGCCTCCCATTCATCTTCGGTCAGGATCACCTGCTGCAGCGCCGAACGCGGCACGCCCTGGGGCTTATAGACCCTGCAGCACGGCACTCCGCCGATGCGTCTGAAATTCTGCGGCCGAGGCATGTAAACTCCTAATGATCACAGATATTCTGTCCGCATTCGAGTCGGCCGGCCAGGTACCCCTCGACCAGTTCCTGCGGCGATTGATCGGGAGCGCCGACAATGACCTCGATCTTCTTTTCCCGAAACAGCATCTGGGCGCGCTGTCCCATGCCGCCGGCGATGACCGTTTGTACCTCCATCCCAGCCAGCCATTGCGGCAGCACACCCGGCTCGTGAGCCGGGGGCGTCAGCATCTGAACTCCTGTCGCCTTTTTGGTTTCCGGGTCGACCTCGACAATCGCAAACTGCCGGCAATGTCCGAAATGGGCGGACAACCGGCCGTCGTTCGTGGGCACTGCAAATTTCATCGGTTTACTCCCTGTCTGATTAGATGAATACGGTTTTGGTTTCTGAACAATTTCCTGAAAACATCCGGCCAGCGCCTGGGCCGTGGGATGCTCCGGGCCGGCCTCTACGATCGGCCTGCCTATCTCGCCGGTCCGGGCCAGCTCCGGGTCCATCGGAACGGCTCCGAGAATCGGCACCCCCAGCTCTTCGGCGGCGATCTCACAGGCCCCGCGGCCAAAGACATCCACCTTTTTTCCGCAGTGGGGGCAGATCAGTCCGCTCATGTTTTCGATCATGCCGAAGAGGGGAATTTCCAACTGCCGGCAGAATGAAATGCATTTGCGGACATCCAGCAGGGCCAGTTCCTGCGGGGTGGTGACCAGCACAGCGCCATCGACTTTCTGCAAAAGCTGGGCGGTTGACAAGACCTCATCGCCGGTTCCCGGCGGACAATCGACCACCAGATAGTCCAGGTCTCCCCAGCCAACGCCACTGATGCATTGTTCAAGGAAGCCGTGCTTGGCCGGACCTCGCCAGATCACCGGGGTGTTGCGGTCTTCGAGCATAAACCCGATGCTCATGACCTTCAGATTCGGCGTGTATTCACACGGCCGGATTGCCCCTTCGAGCTGAAAGAGTTTTTGCTCTTCCATCTTCAGCAGCTTCGGGATGCTCGGCCCATGCAGATCCACATCCAGCAGGCCGGTTGATTTTCCCTGAAGAGAAAGCCAGACGGCCAGGTTGACCGCCACGGTACTTTTTCCCACGCCGCCTTTTCCGCTCATGACCAGAATCGTTTTGGCGATTTGATTTTCGTTTTTCTCTTTTTTCATCGAGCCGTTTTTTCCATTGCGTTGTTTCGAATCAAACCGTTTCCTGAATCGTTTCCCAGAGGCGGCGGATGGAGCGGGCCGCCGGGCCGTCGGGGTCGTATTCGATCACATTTTGGGCCTGAATCTGCGCCCGGGTTATCGCCGTATCATACGGAATTTTCGCCAGCACGGACAGGTTTTTTTTCGCGGCTTCCTGTTCTATTTCAGCGGTCATTTCCGGATTGAGATCGGCCTTGTTGACACAAATCGCCGCGGCGATTTTAAAATGATCGGTCAATTCAAGGATGCGCCGCAGGTCATGGCGTCCGGATTGGGTCGGTTCGGTCACCACCAGGACGAAATCGGCCCCGGTCAGCGAAGCGATAACCGGGCAGCCGATGCCCGGACTGCCGTCGGCAAGGATCCACTCCCTCTGTTCGGCCCGGGCGAGTTGCCGGGCCTCTTTGCGAATGAGGGCCACCAGCTTGCCGCTGTTTTCCTGGGCGATACCGAGCTCGGCGTGCACCATCGGGCCAAACCGGGTTTGCGAAAGAAACCAGCGGCCGTTGACGGAATCGACAAAATCAATCGCCCCGGCCGGGCAGAACTCCACGCAGACCTTGCACCCCTCGCAGAAAGAACTGTTCACCCGAAACGCTTTTTTGCCTTCGACCGGTTGAATCGCCCCGAACCGGCACAGCGAGAAGCATCGCCCGCAGCCCCGGCATTGGAGCGGTTGTATAACGGCCTGCCTGCCGCCGACAAAATCCTGCTCCTGAAGAACCGTCGGAGAGGTCACGAGGTGCAGATCGGCGGCATCCACATCGCAGTCCGCCAGCACGCTGTTTTGGGCCAGCCCGGCCAGGGCCGCCGTGATGCTGGTCTTGCCGGTGCCGCCTTTTCCGCTGATGATGACAATCTCTTTCACAGGCCGATGCCCTCCGCAAGCTGATCAAATCGCGATTGATATTCCGGCAATACATTCAGGATCATCCGCCCGTCGGAATACGCGCGGGCAATGCGGCGATCGTCCGGCAGCCGAAGCAGAATGTCGATGCCTTCCCGGCCGCAATAGACCTCAACCCGGTCATCGCCGCTGTCGGCGCGGTTGACAACCACGCCAAAAGGCAGGCCAAGCTGACGGACCATGCCGACAGCCAGCTTGAGATCATGCAGCCCGAAGGGCGTCGGCTCGGTCACCAGCAGCACAAAATCGGTATCCCGCACGGCCGCGATGACCGGACAGGATGTGCCGGGCGGGGCATCGAGAATTTTGATGGCTTCCGGATTCATTTTTGCCCGGGTTTGTTCGATGACGGTCGGGGTGCGGACACTGCCGATCTTCAGCAACCCCTGCACGCACGCGATTTCGCCGGCGCGACCCTGCTCAATCAGACCGATTTCGAGTTGCTTTTCTGTGATGGCACCGGCCGGACATATCCGCATGCACCCCCCGCAGGAATGGCAAAGCTGCTCGAAGGTCAGGACATTGCCGCCGACGGAAACGATCGCTCCATACTGGCAGAGGGCTCCGCATTTTCCGCAGCCGGTACACGCCTGGGGGTCCACCTGCGGCACACCGGCATACACCGGCATTCGGCTGTCGAAGTCCGGCTTGAGGAAAATCGCCCCGTTGGGCTCTTCCACGTCGCAGTCAAGGTACTGCACCGCCCTGCCGTTTACGGACAGGGCCAGCGCCAGGTTGACCGCGATTGTGGTTTTTCCCGTGCCGCCCTTGCCGCTGGCGACGGCGATGACCGGATGGGTTTTCATGCCTGCTGATCCATTCCGGAGTGAGAATCCGCACTGGCCTGTGAATCGGGGGTCATGCCGCCGGATCGAAAGGCCTCCACGGCCTGCCTGACGGAACCCGAAACGCCGGTATAGACCCGCGCGCCTCCGGCCGCCAGTGTCCGAAAGGCATTCGGGCCGCAGTTGCCCGTCAGCACAGCGCCGACGCCGGCGTCCATGACCTGTTTGGCGGCCGCGATTCCGACTCCCCCGGGGGCCTGCACCGCCGTATTGACCATCGCCTCAAACGCCATTGTATCCGTATCCACCAGCAGGAAATACGGCGCCCGGCCAAAACGCGGATCGACCATCGCGTCGAGGGTATCTCCCTGAGACGTCACACATATCTTCATCGGTTCTCCTGTTTCTGTACTACTGCTGTTTCTGGGACTGCACCTGTTCCATCCGCTGATGGATTTGCCGCAGTTCTTCCTGCATCTGCTCGGACTGGGCCTTGAGCATGTCCAGCTCGTCCTGGTCCGTCATGGGTGAGGCGGCCGCATACCCGCCGGCTCCCCATCCGGCGCGTGCCCATCCGGGCAGACCGGTCGCCCAAAACCAGTGTCGGCGGCCGCGTCCGCCGCCCCGGCCGAAACCCATCCCAAAACCCCGGCCGTAACCGCGGCCGAAACCGGCATTGGCATAACCGGGCATTCCAAATCCTGCGCAGTACCCTGCGCCGCGTCCTGTCATCGGGCCCTGTCCCATCGGGCCTGTTCCGTTTCCACCTGGCATAAGATGCTCCTTTCAAAAAAAGTCACACTTTCGTTTCCACACGATTTAAACAAACGGATCGGCACAGGATAAAACTGCCGATTGGTTTTTTAAGATGGCGGCTGACAACCCGGCACTTGGCCTGAAAAAGAAAAAAGAGATTGGCCGGGCTTTCGTTGAGCGTCTCAAAATTGCCCTGTCCTTTGGCGATCATCAAATCCGCCGATTCAAAGAGTTCCTGAAACGCCGGACTGCATTCTTCCACAATGGTTCCCGGCGCATTGGAGCCGTTCTCGATTACCCGCACAAGATTTGTCAGGCCGGCCTGCTCGGCGTCATCCAGCGTGGCGTCATTGATGATCGGCGAGCCCTTGACGGCAAAGACCACCTTTTCGGCCGGCATCTGCTCCAGCAGGAGTCGGTCAAAGACGATCTCTCCGGCGTTATCGCCCAGATACAGGATGGAGCGTGCCTTTTGAATCTCCGCTTCCAGTTGGCGAAGGGTCGGGCCGTCAATATCCTGATGCAGCGCCCGTTCGATGGTCTCCTCTACCTTTTGGTCGGTCAGTTCGCCGTCCACGCCGAAATCGATGATGTTTCCGGCAATGGCCAACTGCACCGCCGCCTTCAGGGGATTTGATGCCGACTCCACCTTCGCCTTCAATTCCGGCAGCCGGCGCAGGGCCATGCGGTTATAACGCTGCTTGACCTGTTGATACGGATCGGGCGTTTCGGCCAGCTCGCGAACGATCTGATGAACCCGCCGGCCCATCGCCGGGGGCGTAACGCTCAGATCCATCTCGGCCGTCAGCTTCATGACCTCACGCAGGATCCGCTCCTGCAGGGCCGGATCCTCAGTCGCCATCCGGGCCGCTTCCAGGGTCTGCCTTAAAAAACAGGGCATACATTCGAGTGTACTTCTCATGCAAACTCCCGCTGATTTCAGTCGTTCAAAGAATGCTCACTCTCTATTATTGGCATATGCCCATAATAATTCAAGTATATTTTTCTGATTTTTCAAAAAAATAACGTCCTATTCATAGCGTTCGGGTAGGCGAAGTCCGGTTTTTCTTTCTGAAAAACCGATGAAAATCAGAAATGATTTAGAAAATTTCCCCGGCCGGCTTTCTGCGGTGCGCCGTGCCGGCAATAGAGAATGCCCGGCCGAGAGATTCAATATCGGGAGGGCGAGTCGGTTAATCCATAAACGGCTTTTTGATTAGTATGACGGCAATAATTAGACCGATGACGATCCCACCGGCCGCATACCAGTAAGTGATGGGGATATTGTCCCACGAAAACCCGCTGCTGCGCTGGGCGGCGGCCTGCTGCGCCCGCATCTGCCGCTCCTGCTCAAGCTGCTGCTGCCGGAGGAGTTCTTCCTGCTGACGCCGCTCTTCTTCGAGGCGCTGTTTTTCCTCCAGTTCCTTTTGGCGACGCAGGGCTTCTTCGCGAAGCCGCCGGAGTTCCTTCTGTTCGGCTTCAAACTGCGCGGCCGAATACCCCCGCACCTCGTTCCAGTCGGGCATTTTCCAGGTTCGCAACACCATCACTTCCCGCCCGGCCGCGGAAGCAATCTTGAAATTAAGCAGTCCGAACCGGGGACGCTGAATGATCCCGACGGCTGATTGCTGCGGGGCCTGCTGATAATACCACACACAAGCCGTCTCCGTCGTTTCTCTCTCAAGCGGTTCGCCCAGCAGCTCGGCCACCCTGTCTTTGTCCATGCCCGGCTGCAGCGCCTGCCAGAAATCCCAGACCATCCACCGCTCGATCGTCGGCTTTTGCTCGCACAAGTCCTCAGCCGACGCCTCCGCGGAAGCATCCAAACCGGCCGCGGCGCAGAGACAGCCGGCCGCAAGCCATAGAACAATGACCGTCCAAATCCTTCCTTTTTCCATCTTTTACTGGCCTCCTGATCTTGCCCCCCTAACCGTTCACTTTCTCCGAATCCGAGGCATCCGGATTCGTATTTACTGATTTTGCCGGGCCCAGTCTTCCTGCCGCACGCCGTGATAGGTGGTCAGCACATACTCCAGCTTCTCCCGGCTGCGGCCGTCAAGACGGAGGGTGTATTTTACCGTATCCAGGTCCACTTTTTCAAACGCTTTTTTAGCGGCGCCGCGATGTTCAATCTCCCAGGCCGATGTCGGGAAGTTCCGCCTGATCTCCAGCTTGATCGGCAGATCACGGGTGTTTTTGATCTCGATTTGCCAGGTCTGCCTCTCATCCCAGCCGCTGATGTTGCCCCGGTCGTCAAAGCGGTAGTTGTCCGTAGCCACAGCCATCCTCTTCGGCTCCACGATGATGTTGCTGACCGGCCCGAGATTGAGCTCCGCTTCCTCGCCAACGGGAATATACTTAAACCCGGACTGTCCTTCATAGGACAGATGGCCTTCCGGATCAACCCGGCGAAAGACCTTCAGCATTCCGCCGGGAATGGGGGTCTCGCCCAGGTTGTGCTGCGGGTCATTGGTAAAACTCAGGTACCGCAGGACCGCCTGCCCATGCCGCTCTTCCTCGAATTTATACAGATTGATCACCGGAACGGACTCGGCATCAAAACTCGGCAGCCGCCTGGACCACTGGTCGGCTATGGTTTCCGTACCTTCAATGGTATACAGGAAATATTCGCTCAGGCCTTCCTTGCGGATTTCCTTAGGCCCGGCCGTATCCGCCGCCATCTCCACCTCGCGGGCCGCCTTAAAAAACACATTGCCTCCGCGTAATGCCTGCGGCATCGTCACAGGCGGGGGAAACTCACCCGGCCGCCCGTAGGGATACTGCCGGCGGGCCAGGTCGGCGATCTCATCGAGCAGATGCACCCGCCCGACAATCAGCCGCGTCTGGGCGTTTTCATAATCCTCGCCCGACCGGTTGGTCACCCGCACATAGCCCTCCAGCCGCATGGCCGTCTCATCCGGCGTCAGGGTACCCATATAAAAGGCCCGCCATGACAGCCCGCTGGTCAGGTAAGTGATCTCGAACGGCACATTGCCGCTGATGCGGCTTTGGATATTCCAGATGCCCGTGTTCTGGGCCCTTGGCGGAAACATCAGGTCCGTGATGTCAATCTTGTCGGCGTGAGCCATCGGCCGCATCGACAGCGAGGTCGGATCAATCAGCGTGCCCGCCCACGAAAACTGAAGCTTGTTTTCGCCTTCCTTGAGCGTCAGGTGCCGGCTGTCGCGCACCAGCGTCAGGTCCGCCGATTCATAAATCGTAAGCTGCGTTGTGTCCCGCAAAGGCAGGGTCACCAGGTCCACCTTAGCCAACGACACTCCGGTTAAGACAATCATCCATAGCATTGTATATCGTTTCATGAGGGGCTCCTTTTTCTGCTCAGGGTCTTACGTTCCGGCGGCTATAGCGCATCTCCAGTTCCCGGACAGCGGGCTTGTCGCCCTTTCTGGCCGGCAGCGCAATCTCAAACTCCAGCGTCGAAGCGTCTTTGAGCGTATAGTCCAGACTGCACGACTTCATCTCCCACTGGCCCGGTATATGCTGAATCATCGTAAGCACGGCCGGGCTGTCCTTGAAGTTTTCGATTTTGGCTGTGATGATCTCGTCCGTATCATAGAGGACAACCTGCTCCTTTTTGTTGCGACGGATGTTGATCTGGCGATCCTGCATCTTCCGCTGCGTGATGACAAGATCGCGGCTGTCTCCGATATAGACCTCGGTCTTTTCGCCGACCGGCACCAGTGCCGTGTGATCCTCGCCCAGAAAGATCGTGCCCCCGGAACCGTCGTCCTGATACAGCCGCATCTTGCCGCCCCACAGGGCAAATTCGCCCAGTCCGCTTTTCGGCTCGTTGACCATGCGGTAGCGGACGGGAATGCCGATGTTTCGGCTTTCGAGCCGCTCCGGGTCCCAGGGCAGGAGGTCGGAGTCCCATGTCCAGATTTTGGTAATCGGCACCTCCGGGGCCTTCAGGAAAAGCGTCTGCCGGGTTTGCTCATGGGCAATGCCCTGCTCGAACGCTTCGCCGTAATCCAGCCGCACCCGGGCCATGTCAAAATCCTCGCCCGAAAAATTCCGCAGCACCAGGTAGCTGCTCAGGTTCAGTTTTGTTTCCTGCTTATCCGCAACGGCCTGATACGTCACGAGCCGGTCAATCTGACCCAGCAGATAACTGATCCGCACCGTCTCGGCAAAGTCGCCGTCGGCGGCAATCTCCCAGACCAGCGCCGCCTCGCCCGGCGGGTAACTGACATTCAGCAGCCGCACCCGGTCGGGATGATCCAGGGCCGCCAGCCGAATCGAATCCGGATCAATCGCAACCCCCTGCCATGAAAAATCCACCTGGTTGACTCCCCGCTGAAGCGTCAGCACGCGCTGCTCCTCGATCAGCGTAAAAGCCGGATTGTCCAGGCGAATGACCGTCGCGTCCCGATCCGGCAGGGCCGCCAGCTTTGTTCGCGCCTGCGCGGGCAAGGTTAGGGCCGGCAGAACCGCCGCCGCCAGTGTCATTATCATCCGTCGTTTCATGGGTACACTCCCTGCTTTCAGATTGTTATTCTTTTGTCGGGTCCGTCACCCGGCCCATAAACAGAACGCTTCCGGTTTCCTTATCCCGTATCAGGAACAGAAACGGCCGGTCGGCTCGAAACATCGGCGGCGGCTGGCGCACGGCTGTCAGCCTCCTTACGATTCCCGTCGCCGCGGCCGCCTCGGTCCCTTCCTCATCAACCGCCACAAAGGCCTTATGAATTACATTCGAGATAAACAGATCCCGGCTGCCGGTCATGCCCGAAAAGTCCGCCGCACTGCCAAACGCCTGGGGCATTCCCATCGCCGCAAGAACCCGGCCCAGCTCGCATTGATAAGTCATCGTAAACTTCGGCAGAAACACATCCACTTCCGTGGTTTTCAGATCGCTCGTCCATGCTTTCAGTGTCTCGGCGGACAGGTCTTCCTCAAGATGCCTGAGAAAATGCGATTCCGGCAGCAGCACGACCATGCTTACGTCATCGCCCTTGTACGGCAATTCGAGCACCTGAATTTTTATTTCCTGTGCATACCGCCGACTGACTGATTCGCCGTACTTGTAATCGGCCCGGCGATGCATCAGCGGCGCCGTGACCGTTTTCTCCGGTGAACAATAAAAGTGTTCCTGACGAGTCATGGCCTTGTCAAATGGATCGGCCCAGTCGCCCTTGAAATAAATCGCGTTGGTCAGCACCAGCCGCGTCATGGCATCCAGCATCCCCGGCGGAATCAGATCCTTGATCCGGTCACGGGTTTTTTGCTCCACCCAGCCGTTGATCTGTTTGCGAACCCTCTCGGCATGGCTGCGAAAATCCACCCGTTCCAGTTTGGCCGAGTAATGCCGCCGGTTGACTTCGAGAAAGGCATCGAGAAACGCATGCTCCTTCTGCATCCACAGGGCATTGGCTACGGCCAATTCATAATCGCCCTTTTGGCCCTGTTCGTTGAGTCTTTGTTCAAGCCGGCCAAAGGCCGCGTGAAAGGTTTCCTGCGGCTCAAAAAACCGCAGTGTCTCCCGCATTTGAACCTCTGTAGGGCCTCGCGCCCCCGCAACCACCATCGCCAGCGCCGTCGAAATGCTGTAGGGGGAGAAAAACACATTCTCGGCCGGTCCCTCCGAATCCGGCCGGCCGGCCAGATGATGATACAGATCCAGTGCAAATTCCGTATTCCCCGCCGTCACCCGGCTGACCTCTTCCGGCTTCGGCGGCTCGACAGCCCGTTCCTCGGCAGGCAACGGCTTCCCCAATGCGAATACCCACCCCGAAAGTCCAATTAAAAGCAGATATCCTATTTTTATCGTCCCTGGCTTCATCGCGCGGCTCCTTACCTGATTTCCGGCTATGTTTCCCATCCCATTCCTTGTTTAGACACCATCTTGCCTTATCCGGTTGACGAAAAAAACAAAAAATCTTTTCCTTCTTTGCATGAACATCATAACTTATTATAAAAAAACGATTTACCTTCATTATAATTCCCGCCCGCAGTCCCAATTTGACGCATTATCCAATTTTTCTCTTGAAAAGTTTAGCCGCTTGTCTATAATGTCTATAGACTTGATAGATAAGGATAATGGTTATGAAACTGACTACAAAAAGCGAATATTGCCTTCTGGCCCTGCTTCACCTGGCCCGCCGACAGGACGGCGGATTTGTAAAAATCGAGGAAATCTGCGACCGCTATGAAATCCCCAAAAAATATCTTGAATTGCTGTTTATGACCCTGCGGCAGAACCGGCTGATCAAAACCCGCCGCGGCACCCAGGGCGGCTATCAACTGGCGGTCCCGGCCGGCCGCATTTCCCTGGCCTCGATCATCCGCCTGATGGACGGGGCCCTGGCTCCCACCGAATCGGTCAGCACCTATTTCTTTTCCGATACCCCCATTGCCCGCGAAGAAAAACTGCTGTCCGTCTTTCGCGAAATCCGCGACTACATTGCCGGACGGCTCGAACAAATCACCCTTCAGGACCTTGTCTAACCAAACGGAGGAACCCCATGGAACTGACACTGCTGACCATCGTGCTGATTATCCTGCTCGCGTTCGTCTGCGAATATATGGATTCCACCCTCGGCATGGGCTACGGCACCACGCTGACTCCCCTGTTTATGCTGATGGGTTTTTCGCCTATGGAAATTGTCCCGGCCGTGCTCATCAGCGAACTGGTCTCGGGCCTGCTGGCCGGTATCCTTCACCACCGCGAAGGCAATGTCAACCTCATGCCGGCGAACCGAGATTTTCTCAGGCCGAGCCATCTCATCCATCCCGTCCGCTTTTGGCGATCCATCCAAAAATCTTTTCCTATCCACCTGAAGATCGCCCTCCTGTTCGGCTCCTGCAGCATGATCGGCGCGGTCCTGGCTGTCATCGTGGCCTTCAACATCCCCAAATTCTGGCTCAAAATGTATATCGGCATCCTTGTCCTGTCGATGGGCGTTTTGATCCTCATCTTCTTTCGCCGCAAAATCCCGTTTTCCTTCTTCCGCATCACCGCCATTGGGCTGCTGGCCTCCTTCAACAAGGCCCTCAGCGGCGGCGGCTATGGTCCGCTCGTGACCGCCGGCCAGATGCTCTCCGGCGTGGAAGGCAAAAACGCCGTCGGCATCACCTCCGTGGCCGAGGCCATGACCTGTTTTGTCGGCGTGATCCTCTACTGGCTGATCCCCAGCGACCGCATCAGTTGGCAATTGGCTCCTTATATCGTCATCGGGGCCGTTCTGTCCGTGCCCCTCTCGGCCAAAAGCGTCCGCATTATCAATCCGATGGCCCTTAAACTGGCCATCGCGATCCTGACGATCATCCTTGGCGCCTATACCATCTACAGAACCCTCACCGCCTGAAAAAAAGAAATCACAAGGAAGCTGAAAAAACCGTTTGCCGCCGTCTGCCTTGACGCAGGCAGGATCTTTCTCCGCCGCAGAGGGATGTTCCCATGCCACTTTTTATTTCTCTTCGCAAAGCCGGCCGTCAAAAATCGGATTGTCCGGTTCTGACCGCACGGGAAACCGAACCGGCTGCCTGTCCCGACGGCATCGATAAATCGCCGTAAACAGCTCCACCACCCGCCGGCCGTCCTGCCCGGTCACCAGCGGATCCCGATCCTCCGCAATCGCCGCCAGAAAATCATCCACCTGAAGCTGATGATAATATTCCGTTGCCTTGATCGTCTTGAAAAAAACCGCATCCTCACGCCGCCACGCCTCCAGCAAATGCCGCTCGCCCGGTACCGTCCAGCAGTCGTTGACCGGCGGCTCTTCGATCTCCGACTGTCCGGCGATAAACATCGCCCCCCCGTCGGTCTGTACCCCCACACACGCCCCGCTTGTCCCGCTGATCTGCACCCGCCCGTACAGCGCGGGATTCTGCGAATTGCTGACCGTGATCGTGCCCAGTCCTCCGCCGGCAAACCGCACCGCCGCCACGGCCGTATCCTCCACCTCGATGGCGGGGTGATTGACATTGCCCCAATACCCGAAGACCTCCTCGACCGGCCCCATATACCAACCCAGCAGATCCAGTTGATGCGGCGCCTGGTTGACCAGCACCCCGCCGCCCTCGGCCGCCCATGTGCCCCGCCACGGATCGCTGTCGTAATACGCCTGTCCGCGCCATCCGAGCAGCGTCACGATTCCCAGCACAGGCCGGCCGATTTTGCCGGCGTCGATGGCCCGCCGAATGCGCAGGCACGGCTCATAAAAACGCCGCTGCGAGACGACCCCCAGTTTGACTTTCGCCCGCTCGGCCGCCGCCAGCATCGCATCGCAGTCCGCCAGCGAGGACGCCAGCGGCTTTTCCGTCAGCACATGCGCCCCGGCCTCCATCGCCTCAATCGCCCCGCCCGCGTGGGCCGGGTGCGGCGTGCAGACCACCACCGCATCCAGCGACTGACGCCGGACCATTTCCGTGACATTGTCATACCCGGCCGCCCCGTACCGCGCCCCGAAGGCCCGGGCTTTTTCCATTGAGCGGCTGCAGACGGCCGAAAACACCGAACGCTCCGAACCCGCCAGCGCCGCCGCGTGAAGCTCGGCCACCTTTCCGCACCCGATTAATCCCGTTTTCAGTTTGTCCATGCCGCCACTATATCAGCCCGTGCGCCTTCCGTCCAGCTCGTATGACAACCTCCGGCCGAACCTTCTGCGCAAACGGATCAACCTGCGATGCGCAATCGACTTGAAAATCCTTCCCGAATCTCGTTTTTTTACTCGTGGCGCAGGGCCACAATCGGGTCCACTTTCGCCGCGTGGATCGCCGGATAGAGACCAAACAGAATCCCCACCATCATACTGATCAGCAGCGGCAGCAGGATTCCCCACAGGGTGAGCACCGTCGCCATTCCGCTGATGATCGTGATTAAAAACGGAATCAGTACCCCCAGCCCCAGTCCGATCAGGCCCCCGGTGGTCGAAAGCACCACCGTCTCAATCAGAAACTGGTAAATAATCTGGCGCCGCTTGGCCCCGATGGCCCGGCGGATTCCGATCTCCCGCGTCCGCTCCGTCACCGACGCGAGCATGATATTCATAATCCCGATGCCCCCGACCAGCAGACTGATGCCCGCAATCGAACCGAGCACAATATTAAATCGCCGTTTGGTCGCCTCCGCCTGACGGAGCAGGGCCAGCGGTACGCTGATTCGATAATCCTTTTTGTCATGAAACCGCTCGAGCATTGTCTCGACCGCCGCGGCCGTCGGCTCCACATGGTCCACCGAGTCAATCTGCAAAATCACCTGGTGCAGCTCCACCTTTTCCCGTTCAAACGAACCGGACGAACGGCGGGTAAAAATATCTCCAAAATACTTCCGCGCCACCTCAATCGGGATGTAGGCATCCACCTGCTGATCCGGAATCTGGATATTGCCGGCCTCTCCGCTCTCGCTCTGGACAATCCCCACGATTTCAAACCGATCGCCCCCGATTTGCAGGGTCTGCCCGATGGTATTCTCGGTAGCCAGCAGTTTACGGGCGCCGAACTCGGTCAAAATCGCCACCGGGGAATTTTTTTCCACATCGAGCGCCGTCAGCACGCGCCCGGCGATCACCGCCCGCGGCACCAGTTCAAACCAGGTCGCCGTCGTTCCCACCACGCGCAGCTCAAGCATCCGCTCTCCCAGCCGCGATTCCTTACGAATAATCTTTACCGGGGCGGTTTTCTGAACATCCTTAAAACTCTCCGAGATCCGCCGGAAATCCTCATACGTCAGTCCGTATATGCTCATGTGCGTCCGCACGTTGCTGGCCGACTCCTCTTCGACGGATTTGACCGAACTGATGATGATATTATTACTGCCCAGCTTGCGAATCTGATCCAGCGCCTCCTTGCTGGCCCCCTCTCCCACCGACAGCATCGCCACCACGCTGCCGACTCCGAAAACAATCCCCAGCATCGTCAGGAACGAACGCAGTTTGTGCAGCAGCAGGTTTTCCACCCCAAGGTAAATATTCCGCATCAGCCGGGTTTGTTTCATAGGCCCTCCTGTCCGTCAATCCGCTCGACCAGCCCGTCCCGCATATGAAGCTGAATCTGGGCATAGGATGCGATGTCCGGCTCATGCGTGACCATGATGATCGTTTTGCCCTCGCCATGCAGCTTCTGCAGAAGTTCGAGAATCTGCAACCCCGTCTTCGTGTCTAGGTTGCCCGTCGGTTCATCGGCAAAGATGATCTGCGGATCATTGGCCAGCGCCCGGGCAATCGCCACCCGCTGCATCTGCCCGCCTGAAAGCTCCGTCGGCCGGTGCTGCAAACGGTCGGCAAGCCCCACCTCCTCGGCCAGTACACGCGCCCGCGCTGCGCTGTCTTCGTCCTCCCAGCCCAGGTAATACAGCGGCAGCTCGATGTTCTTCTGCACCGTAAGCTGGGGAATCAGGTTGAAACTCTGAAAGATAAACCCGAGGCGACGCAGGCGAAGCTCACTGAGCGCATCATCGCCGAGGGTGCTGATGTCGCGGCCGTCAAAGTAGTACTGCCCGTCCGTCAGCCGGTCCAGGCAGCCGAGGATATTCATCATCGTGCTCTTGCCCGAACCGCTCGGTCCCATGATCGCCCAGAAACTGCCCTTCAGGAAGGTGATCGTCACCCCCGCCAGCGCACGGACCTCCTGGCGGCCCATCGTATAAATCTTACGCGCCTCCACCAGGCGAATCATTTCATGGTTGCGTGAATCGGTCTGGACAGACGTATCCGCCATCTTATCGCTGCTCTCCCGACGGCTCCTGCCGCGGACCCCGCTGGCGGCCCCCGCGTCCCTGCCGCATCTGCTCCCGCTGCTCCGGAGTCATATTTTCAAACCGCTTGCGCAACTCCTCCCGCTGTTCGGGCGTCATATTCTCAAGCCGCTTGCGCATCTCTTCCATCTGCTCGGCGCTGGGAGCCGGAAAAGCCCCTTCCCCGAATCCCTGCCCGGCGGCCTCCTGCCTCGGCATACCGGCCGGCTCAGCGACTGCCGCCGAACTATCCGAAGAGACCTGGCGGCGGTTTCGGACCTCGCTGAGACGATCATCGATCCGCTGGTTTGTCTCTGACTGCTCTGATTGGCTCGATTCACTGGCCTGCATATCGATAGAAGCCGCCTCGAGAGGAGGATTCAGCAGCACCTTCTCGCCCTCCTGAAGGCCGCTGACAATCCGAATCATCCGATTGTTATCCAGTCCGATCTCCACCGGCCGGGGCTCGGCCTTTTTCCCGTTAATCACATAGACCGTCGGCTCTCCGCCCACCCGCAGCACCGCCTGTACGGGAACAGAAGTGGCGCTTTCATACCGCTCGACAATAATTTCCACTTTGCAGCTCATCCCCGTCCGCAGCGCCTCGTCTTCTTCCAGCAGCGAAACAATCGAGTTATACACCTTCAGGTCCGGATTCATCCACATGCTTTGCGGATCCGGCAGCGGAGCGATAAAATCCACCGTGCCCAAAAACCGGCGGCCCGGCAGCGCATCGACCGTCACCACCGCCGGCAGCCCGGCATGCACCTTCTTCAAACTGGCCTCATGAATCGTCACTTCCGCAATCGAAGACAAGCCCACCGGCAGGTAAATCAGTTCCTGCCGCTCCCGCACTTCCTGCCCCTCGTCCAGCGGTTCATCGTTGCCCCGCCAGCCCCCGCGCTGGGCGCTGGTGGCGTAAATGACCAGCCCGTCGGCCGGGGCCGTGATTTTCGTCTTGCGGATCTGATCTTCAATCTTCTGCAGTTTTTCTTTCTGCCGGTTGTATTCGGCTTCTTTGGCGTTCAGTTCCGCCCGGGCCTGAATCACATCCGCGTTGGCCTTTCGGTACGTTCGTTCCAGGGCCATCTCCGCCTGCCGAATGTCGCTTTCAAGCTGTTTGATCTGACGCGGGTAGGTAAAATCCCGCAGCAGGTCCCGGTTGCCGATCGTCAGTTCCAGGTCCAGTTCGCGGCGTGTGACCGCCAGCCGATCCGCCTGCAATTCATTCTCTGAAATGTATTTCTCTTCCGAAAGCTTTTGCGACCACTCAAAGGTATCCTGGGCCCGCTCCAGTTCCTCCTCGGCCAGTTTGATCTTGGCCTCGGCCTCTTTCAGTTGGCTGGGATACTCGCCTTCCTTGTATTTTTTCAAATCTTCCCGGGCAAAATCCAGCGCCAGTTCGGCGGCGTCTTTGTCGCTTTCGGCCTGGTTTTCGGCGACTGCCAGTTTCTCCGTGGCATTGATAAACGCCGCCTCCGCGTTCTGTACGCTGATCTCCTGGTCAATTTTCTGGTCCAGCAGCGAGCTGGCGTCCAGTTCCACCAGCAAGTCGCCCTTTTTGACCCGCGTGCCCTCCTCAATCAGGTAAATAATCGAGGTCCTTCCTTCCACTTCATTCTTGATAATAATCTGTTCCTTGGCCTTGATGGTCCCGGATTCAAGGACACTGATCGTCAGCGGCCCCTGCTGCACGGTATAGGACGCAAAAACCCCGACCGAATCGTCTCCTGAGACCATCCAAAACAGGCCGCCGCCGAGGATCAAAACCGCCATGGTTCCAAGGAAGATCCCCTTCCGAAGTTTCTTGTTATTGTTTGTTTGAGAATTTGCCATATCATGCTCCCTACGGGGAAAATTCCTGCCATAAACCGGTTTCGTCTACCTGTAATACCCCCATATCCCGCTGGATGTTCAATTCCGCAATCCGATAGTTGATTATCGCGGCGGTAAGCTGATTCTGCGCATCCAGCAGGGCATCCTGGGCTTCGAGCAGGTCTCGTATCTCCGCCCGGCCGGCGTCCAGAAACATCTTGGTACTCCGTTCCCGTTTGCCCGCCACGGTCACCGCCAGCGCCTGAATCTTGACCTGTTCGCGCGACTCAAGCAGGCTGCGAAGTTCATTTCGAACCGCCAGCTTGATCGAATCCTCCAGCCGCTGGACATTGCGGACCGACTCTTCCAGCGCGATCCAGCTTCGCCGGTACTCATTTCGCTCCCGCGTCCGCTCGAGCGGCAAATCCAGCGTCAGCAGGGCCGAATACGTCCCTTCGTCAAACCGAAATCGGTCATCGGCCCCGCTCGAGGAGGCCGCCCGGCCCAGCAGCGTCAGCTCCGCACCGAGCCGGTCGGCCCGAACCACCACCTGCCGCTGCGCATCATAAACGTTCCCGTTGGCAATCTGCAAATCCAGGCGGTTTTCAAGGGCCAGTGCGACGGCGGTCTCTTCCGGAAGTTCCAGCGGACGGGCATCTTCATGCGAGGGCGCAATCGGTTCCATCTGCTCATCGGCCGCAGGAAATCGATCGGCTGCTGAAAACTCCTGCTGGATCGGATAACTCTGCAAAAAATCTTCTTTATAAACCTGCAGCCGCTCCAGGTCGGAGCGGTCCAGTTCAATCCGCGCATCCGGCGGCAGACCCAGCGACGTCTTAAACGAATCCAGTTGCCGCTTGTATCCTTCCTCAGCACGAATCCACTGGGCCCGGGCGCTGAGCTCACGCTGCAGGGCCTGGTCCACCTGGATCTCCGGCAGCCGGCCGGCATCGGCCAGACGGCGAGACTGGCGGGCCGCTGTCATCGCGCTGACATAGTTTTCACGGCTGTTGCTGACCTGATCCTGCTGGCGAAGCACACCCAGGTAATCGCTGGCGATATCCACCGCAAACTGCTGCTTATACCGCTCAAATTCCCAGATCGAATAAATCACATCCCGCTCGGCCTGAATCAGCGGCTCGGTCACAATGTGCCTGCCGGAGCCCCGCAGCAGCGGAATCGAAATGCTCGCGTCTGCCTGCAATCCAAATGACGAATCGCTCGACGGATCGAGCAGGTTCACCAAAGTCGCCGCGATTCCCGCGCTGATCTGGGCGCCGCTTTCGAGCGTCCGGCTGATCGATAAGTTTCCGTCCTGTTCGACTCCCCGCCGGGTTTCATTGGCCGACCGGCTCTGCTCATAATAACTCTGGCCCCCGCCGGAAAAGATCGTGCGAAATTCATTGCGCTCCAGGTCCAGATTCAGCGCCGAAGCAAAAATCGCCTCTTTTTGCGCCTGATAGGCAAAACTATTGCGGGCCCCGATCTGCAGGACATCCAGGAGAGAAACGGAAATCGGTTTGTTCGGGTCCGCCGGCCCGGCTGTCCCGGCGGCTGACTCCGCGGAAGGATACCCGCTCTCCGGCCAGTGAGCAATCGGCTCCAGACGGTCGGCCCCAAAGGAAGCGGCCCCCGAGGTTGGCAGGCCCTGGGCTTCCAGAATACGCCGGCGCAAAATATCGCTCGCCCGTTCAATCGTGAACGGTTCCGTTCGCCCCAGCGCCTCTATCTGCTTGTCCTCAATAATCTTATACGAAACCTCGTCCGCCTCCGTACGATAAGCCGTCGGAGACTTACAGCCCGCAAAAAAACCGAGAACAGACACGAAAACCGCTGCGATCACACATTGATTTTTGCCTGCTGTGCGATTCATCCAATTCTCTGATTGTCTCAAACCCATAGAAAAACGACGCTCATATCCCGTTTATTGCAATTCTCTCAAATAGAGACCGAAAACTATACCCGGTCGCGCGCAATTCTTCAAGTTTTCGATAGTGAGCCCAAAAAGGGGGGAGGAAAAATCAAAGATATCCTATGTCCGCAACGTACCCAACCGCACGCCAACGGCCCCACAAACCAGAAAAAAAGCCCCGCGAAAACGGGGCTTTCGTAAGGCAGCATTCTGAAAGAAGCCGTCAGCAGGGCTTAACGTTTGTGGCGCAGGGGCCTTTTTTCCCCTGTCCGACCTCGTATTCGACCGGCTGGCCTTCTTTGAGCGATTTGAAACCGCTGGATTGGATTTCCGAATGATGGACGAACAAGTCGTTGCCGCCTTCATCGGGGCAGATAAATCCATATCCCTTGCTGTCATTGAACCATTTTACCGTACCTTTTGCCATGTCTGTCTACTCCCGGGTTACCATGAACCTCTTTCCTGTGTCTTTCCTGTTCTGCTATGGGAAAGGATTCCGGAAAGACGAAAAAGAACCCTTCCCAATAGACTCTATTATAATCAGCCCGACCGTTTCGGTCAGACCGTTAGCTCTTATTCGATGCTGACCAATTCGATATCGAAAACCAAATCCTTTCCGGCCAGCTCATGATTGGCATCCAGCTTTACCCGATCCTCCTGAACCTCGGTCACGGTCAGAATCAGCGTCTGGCCATCGGGCTGCTGCATTTGCAGCCGCAGCCCAACCTGCAGATCGATCTCCGGCGGAATCTCCGCCCGGGCTACCTCCATGACCCGATCTTCCCGATGCGGACCGTAGGCCTCGTCCGACGGAATCGTCACTGTTTTGCTGTTGCCGGGCTCCATGCCCAGCACGGCCTGTTCAAATCCCGGAATCAACTGCTGCCGGCCGAGCGTAAATTCAATCGGGTCTTTCTCCACGGAACTGTCAAAAACCGTCCCGTCTTCGAGCTTGCCCGTATAATGCACTTTGACCGTATCGCCTGTTTTTACCTGTGTCATAGCAGGGTTCCTTTCCTTAAATCAAATCCTTGACCATTCCTGCGGCAGGGTCCGGAACAATGCCTGCGGAGCCGCGCCGAGAGCATGTGACGCGCCGGCCGACCCGAAAGCAAAGGGAACATGTGAACCCGAAGAACTGTTTGTTGTGAGGGCACTTTGTATGGCAGAAACCGTAAACACATAAACCCATATTCTTCAACCGCATAACAATAGAAATGACGGCCGCGAATAAAGTTTTCTCTCCTGCGTCGAGCCGGTTTTCGCAACCCGGCACGGCCGATCATTCCAACTCATCCTGAGTATGATCCAACACATGAAAAAAGCAAGCGTTTTCTTTCACTGGGGGGAAAAAACCCTCAAAATCTTGTATCGCCCGGGCAATTCCCGCTGCCGAGAAGACAAAATCATCGTATAATCGGCATCAGAACCCAAAAAGCCGCCGATAGCGGCTATTTTTTATCTTTTATCTTTTTGGAAAGGAGTTTCCGATGGCTTACCGATTTCTCCTGGGCGGTTTAGTCTGCGGTCTGCTGGCTGTTTTGTCCGGTTGCGGGTCTATTCCCGCCGGCGTGGAGCCGGTGGGCGACTTTGAAATCGACCGATACCTCGGCACCTGGTATGAGATCGCCCGGCTCGATCACTCCTTTGAACGGGGTCTAAGTCATGTCACGGCCGAGTACACCGCCCTGCCGGACGGCCGAATCGGGGTACGCAACCGGGGATATAACGCGGCCAAAGAAAAATGGTCCGAAGCGACAGCCAAGGCCAGGTTCGCGGGCGACCCGACCGTGGGCAGTCTGCGGGTAACCTTCTTTTGGCCGTTCAGCGCCGGATATCATATCATCGCCCTCGATCGGCAGAACTACGAATACGCGATGGTTTGCTCCAACAGCCGCAACTATCTCTGGATCCTCGCGCGAAAGCCCGTGCTGGAAGCCGAACCGCTCGAACGCCTTGTGCAGCAGGCCAAGGCCTGGGGCTTTGCGACAGAGGCCTTGATCTTTCCGAGCCATGAATAGCCGCGGGTTTATCGCTTGACGCGAGCGTTGCCTTCCCAGATGCTCCAGATCTGCTCCTCGTCGGCCGGGTGCGAATAATCGGTCAGCAGCGTGGTCACCAGCGCGCCGTTGGCCCAGCCGAACTGGGCCCACTTTTCCGGCGGCCAGCCCTTGAGAATGGCGTAGAGCATACCGCCGACAAAGCCGTCTCCGCCGCCGATGCGGTCAAGCACCGTAATCTGACGCGGCTCGATGACGTGCCAGTTGCCGCCTTCGGCCAGGATCGCCCCCCACAGGTGGCAATTGACGCTGACGACCTGCCGCAGCGTAGTGGCGAAGACCTGGGCGTTGGGATAGGCCTTTTTGACATTGTTGATCATGCCTTTGAAGCTGTCGATCTTGGCGGCGATGTCTTGGCCGCCCGCTTCCGGCCCCTCGATGCCGAGGGCAAGCTGAAAATCCTCCTCGTTGCCTACGAGGATATCCGAAACCGAGGCGATTTCTTTGAAGATGCCGGCCAACTCGCTTTTGCGGTCTTTCCAGAAGGAGGCCCGATAGTTCAGGTCAAACGAGATGCGCGTGCCGTGTTTTTTGGCCGCCCGCGCCAGCTCAAGACAAAACGTGCCGGTTTCGGGCGACAAGGCCCCGATCAGGCCGGAGATATGCACGATCTGTACGCCTTCTTTGCCGAAAAGACGCTCGAGGTCGAAATCGTTGACGTTGAGAGTTCGGCCGACCTCGCCGGCCCGGTCGTTATGCACCCGCGGTCCGCGGCTTCCGGTGCCGCTGTCGGCGAGGTTGAACTGGTGGCGATAGCCCCAGGGGCCGCCCTGATCGACCTCTTTGGCCTCCACATCCATGTGCCGTCCGGCCAGGTTATCTTTGATGAACTGGGCGATGGGGCTGCCCTTGACGAAGGTGGTCAGGACCTTGACCGGCAGACCGAGACAGGAGGCCACGCTGGCTACGTTGGTCTCGGCGCTGGTCGCCTGCATGAAGAGGGGGCCGGGGCAGTGCATCGGCTGGCCGTTGGCCGGCGTCAGCCGCACGCCCATGCTCGTCGGAACCACAAGACAATATTTGCACTCTTTCTTCAGTTCAATCGCCATAGGATCATCCTTTCCTAATCTGCACCCGGCCGACCGGCCGTTCGATTCCTGTTTGTTTTCGCCCCCTTTTTACCCGCTAAAACGCGGACAATCAAGCGCATTTTGAAGTTGCCGTCCCCGAAGGTCCTGTATGCATCGGAGAGGATGCGACAAACGACCGACGGATTCGAAAAAAAAGTGTAAATCAGCGATGAAGCCCCTTTTTGGCCTCCAAATGCTGAAATTTCCGAAAAAATAAAAACAACCTCCTTTTCCATACGGCAAAACCCCCCTGCCGGCCGTTATACTGTTGGACCATCGATGGAACCGGCGTTAAGGCAGGATGATGCGGACAGCGGACGATCACAAACTGTTGCGGCAATCAAAACAGGGCGACCGGGCGGCCTTTGAGACCCTCTACGCCCGATACCTCGACTGCCTGCTGTCTATTGCGATGAACCTGCTCGGCGATGCGGCCGCGGCCGAGGACGTGGTGCAGGAGGTCTTTGTCAAGTTTACCGAGTCGCTGCCGCATTTTACACTTCGCGGTTCGCTCAAAGGATACCTGGCGACGTGCGCGGCCAACCGGGCCCGGGACGTGCTTCGCCAACGGCAGCGCCGGCAGGACAGAACCCTGGATGCGGCCGAGGGAGTCCCCGACGGCGGCCGCGGGCCGATCGACCTGGCCGAAAGCAGCGAACAACTGCTGCTTCTGCGGAAGGGCCTGGGCGCCCTGCCTTATGAGCAGCGCGAAGTGATCACCCTGCGGCACCACGGCGGGCTGAAATTCAAAGAGATTGCCGCCCTGCAGGAGACCGCCATTCAGACCGTTCAGAGCCGCTACGCTTATGGAATGGAAAAACTTCGGGTTCTTTTGAACGGCGAGGTAGCACAATGACACAGGAAAACCTGGAAAAACTGATTGAGCAACTGCGGTACGAAAGCAGTCCCCAAGTCAAAGAACGCGTGCGCGGGGCCATTGACCGCGCCTGGAACCAACAGAATTTCGGGCAGGATTCGAAAGAGACCCTGCCTTTATGGAGAATCGTTATGAACAGTCCAAAAACAAAATTCGCAATCGCGGCGGTCCTCGTTATCGCCGTAGTACTCGGAGTCCTCCCCTTCCTGAAACAAGCCGCGCCCCCGACCTTTGCCGAGGTCATCAGTCCCCTCATGCACGCCGAGACGGTGGTCCTGACCATCATCGTGGGGCCGGAGGACTCCGGCGCGGAAATTCAGGACAGGATCAAGGGCAACCGGATTCGGCGAACCGTCAAAGGCATCCAGGAAAACATCAGCATTATCGACCTGGAGACCTCCCAAGTGCTGGCGTTGGATCCGGGCAGCAAAACCGCCGTCTTTATGGAGCTGGAAAACCTGCCCAAAATTCCCAACTACATGGAGCACCTGCGTAATATCATTACCGTTCTCGAAGAAACCGAAGGCGTGACCATCGAATACCTCGAACAGCATCAGCTCGACGGCCAACGAGTGCTCGGATACCACGTCACCTACCCCGGCGGCGAGATTTACATCTGGGCCGACCCGGTCACCTATGCCCCCGTGCAGATCGATCAGTACGAAGGCCAAATGACAATCCTCTGCAAGGACATGCAGTTTGATGTGCCGATGGAGGAGGCCCTCTTCAGCATGGAAGTGCCCGAAGGATACACCCGGCAGGATGTCTCGCTCGATCTGCGCAGCGGCACCGAGGAAAACTTCATCAAGGGCCTGCGCCTGTGGGCCGAGCATGTCGGCGACGGGTACTTTCCTGAAGATGTGCGGGTGGAGGCGTTTATCAAAAACGCCCCGATGTTGGGCCAGAAACTGGAGGCCTCCGGCCTGTCCGATCAGGAACAAACGGAAATCGGGATGGCCCTTAGCCGACATCTCCTGTTCATCCGATTCTTCCGGGGCGAGGGCGAGTGGGTTTATAACGGCAGGGATATACAGTACGGCGACGCCGAGACCCCCGTCTTCTGGTATAAACCCCGCGGCAGCCAGACATGGCGGGTCATCTACGGCGACCTGCGCGTGGAAGACACCGCCGAGGAAGACCTGCCGACGCTCATGACAGACGAAGAACGGGCCGCCCATAAGCAGGCGTACCCGGCCCCGGAAATCACAACCTTCACGGGTACGGAAAAAGCCGTCTGGCATTTTGGGCCGGACGGGCGGATTGAAGTGCATTCGGAGGTGACGATTGTCTCCGGGCCGGAAGATGCCGAGATCCTGCCCATTACTCTGCCGTATGCGGAAGGTGTATTAAAGCAGGTGCTGGCCGGCGACACTGAACCGGCCTTTGATGCAGGCCAGGAGGCGGGGCAATACACCATTGCTCTGCCTGCCGAACCGATTGATCCGCTCACGTGCATCTGGTCTTTGCCGCTGGATGCGGTGGATATCAAAGACGGCAATTATCACGTGCGCCTGCAGGGCCTGATTCCGGTTACAGGATTCAAATTACAGGTGATTCTCGAACCGGGCTGCGGCCTGACCTCGACATTCTTTACCGAAGCAAGTTTTGAACCGTTCAAAGCGACTTTCCCGGAGCCCAAGACAAGCTTCGGAACCTGGCACGGTCTGCAAGACGCCCGGTAACCCAACGAAATCTCCCACACAAGCCGGGCCCCAGCGCCCGGCTTTTTTTATGGACACCCAATATCCGGCTCAAGTCCATTACACAAAAGCCAGTGACGCCCACAGGGACAAGACAAGGCAGGTGCCGGATGAGTGGATGGGGGAGCAGATTTATTCACAGAATTTCTCAAAAAGCTTTGGGCAGATCCTCTTCATTGTTTCAGGTTTATTTTCTTGCCAATTGAATTCTATTGCTGGATATTTCCCCTCCCTTGTTGTAAAATTCTCATCATCTATAAACTCATATAAATCTTTACCAGTATTGCTTTCAAATGCCTGTAAAGCAACATACCAAAAGGCTTCAAACTCATAGAAATCCTGCCCTTCGACCACTTCATCAATTATTGAATCAGGGCTCTCTTTAGCCTTTTTGTATGTGTTTTCTCCACGGGAAACCACCCAACACCGGAAGTATTCAAAACAATCATCAGAACAGCCCCCATTCATGATATATGCAGCACACCACATCTCAGACGTATAGGTGTCATACAATAATTTGTCCGTTCTTAAACGGAAACCAATGATTTCTTCTGGAGATAATTTTTGCAGTTCACGTATCAAGCATAATTCCTGCTCATCTTGGTTTTTAGATTCAATTAAAGAATTCTGTATAAGATTCCAAAATTGTTGCTCATCCATCATCGTACTGATTTTTTTTAGCGAAGAAGGATCGATTAATTTTTTTTGTCTTTGC
>JAHDQI010000051.1 GCA_018433925.1 Phycisphaerae bacterium
CCAGCGGGGCGAAAGTCCCTTCCTCCAACCTGCTTTTTTTTCAGTCCACAAGGTCTATTGGCCCCCAAAACTGCGACACTCTCCCCATCTCTTCCAGACGAACCACCCCATCAGCATACTCTGCACCCGCCGTTTCACTCCCAGTATCGTGATAGAATCCCCATAGCCTGATGGTCAATCACCCCATCCCCGCTGCCGTCGCAGGCATAATTAAAATCAGGACTACTGTCATCCGTCAGCCAGCCCATCGCCAGCGCCTCCAGATCATCCAACCCCACCCCATCCGGACACGCATAATCCCCGAACTGCCCAACCTCCCACGACAGCCGCGGATAACTCACCCCATCCGCGCACATCCGCCAGATCTCATTAACCCCGTTAATATCCTCCCCCACAAAATCCCATCCCGCATCAGTAAATGTAAAGTGTATCTGCATTTCAGCGGTAGACAAACCTGTCCCGGCAGCACTGACATCCAGGCCGGAGGTCTGGGTATCCCAAAAGGAGGACTCAACCAAAGCGGCATCCTCGAATCGGGCACAGAAACCTCCGATTCGTCCTTCGGAGCCGGTAACCCGCCCCGTAGCGTAACAGCGTTCGGCACAGGATGAGCCGTTCTGGCGCCCGACAAAGCCGCCGGCATCTCGCACCGGCCCCTCACTATTCGAACTCCCAACCTCGCCGGAGGCATAACAATCGCTCATTGTGTTGTTATTTGCGAGACCGGCAAATCCCCCGGCTTCAAGAACTCCGAAAACCGAACCCGTCGCGGAACAGCGATGGATGGCGCCGCTTGACCGGCCAACAAAACCGCCTACCATGGAATATCCCGTAACAGTCACATGGGCATAACAGCGATCAATGATTCCACCATCCAGGGCACCCACAAGACCGCCGACTGCATTTGCGATAGGGTTGAATACCGACCCGATGGCGGTGCAATTTCGGATAAGGATGTTTTCGCCTGCATACGCGATGAGTCCGGCAAGGCCATTGATTGTGGAAGACCCGGCAGACTGGACCGTAGCGACGGCATGGCAATTGATAATTGAGCCGCTATAAAGCCAGCCGATCAATCCCGCGGCATAATGCCTGCCGGTGATGGAAACACAGGCCTGACAGTCCGTAACATCGCCGCCTCCGTATCCGATCAAACCGCCCACATGGTCGCAGGAGGCGGCGGTGATCACGCTTTCGGCAGAACAGGAAATGACCGCATAGTATTCGCAGCGTCCGATGAGTCCTCCGATACATCCTTCATTATGCAAACCGGTCACATCACCGGTTGCTGTGCAGGAAGAGATTTCTTTTGCATACATTGTGTTGTCCGCCCAGCCAATCAGGCCGCCGACGCGATAGCCGCCGGTGACGTTGCCTTCGGCGCAGCAATCAGTGACCGGAGTACTCGATACATTTCCTATCAGTCCCCCGATGTCGTCCTCTATGCCGGTTACAGTTCCTGTGGCCGTGCAATGTTCCACAATACCGTACCGGGTAGACCCCGCCAGGCCGCCGAGACGATAGGTGCCTTCAACGCTGCCCGTAGCGATGCATCCGGATAGTGTTGTAATAACGGCTTGGCCGATAAGCCCGCCGGTATTGGAGGTGCCGATTACGTGGCCTTCGGCAGTCGATTCAAAAACATATGAATTTTCTGTTTGGCCGATAAGCCCGCCGGTTGAACCGGCGCCCGTAACGGCGCCGGCAGCATGACAATTGCGTACAAGAAGACTGTCTTTCAAGGAGCCGATCAGGCCGCCCGTTCCCGATCGGCCTTGCACCACGGTTGCGGCCTGGCAGTCCCAGACGCTTCCGTACAAGATACAGCCGATCAGGCCGCCTATTTCTTCTTTGCCGGAGACATTCCCATCGGCATCACAGCCGGCCGTATACGAGTTGTATGCATAGCCGATAAGCCCGCCGACAGAGGACGAGTCATAATCGCTGGTAATCGTTGCGACCGAAGAACAGGAATTGGCAACGCTTTCATAAAGTTCGCCGGCCAGGCCGCCTAAATAGTCCGGGGTCCACAAACCCAGCGGTCCCCCCATGATGCCGGTGATGGTAACATCCGTTTCACAGAAGAGCAGGGTCGCATCATACGCATAACCCACCAATCCCCCGACCCACAGATTGCCCGTCAGGTTTCCCTGGACATAACAGTTCTCGATTCGGCCGTATGCCTGGCCGGCAAGTCCTGCGACACCGGTAAAGCCGGACATAGTGACGCCTTCAAGGCGGAGATTTTCTATGCAGGCCCCGCTATCCACCCAACTAAAAAGAGCACAGGCATACTCATCACTGTCTGTTGTGGTCATGGTGACATTGTGAAGGGTATGGTGATTGCCGTCAAAGAAGCCCGTAAACGATTGGATATCATCCCTGCCGATGGGGGTCAGGACAACCCCCTGCAGGTTAAGGTCTTCAATGAGGCGGAAGTGACAGTTCCAGTGGTTCGGCGTGTCCATCAGCGTCTGCCAGTCTGCCACAGAGCCAATCAGATACGGTTCTTCGGCCGTCCCTTCTCCGCCGGAGTAATCGGCCGCAACGACCGCAAAAAGAGTAAGCAACAGAGTCGCACACCCCAAAAACATTCGTCTCAACATTTCAATCCTCCGCTTCATTTCCACGATGCCTGTCCCCGGATTGGTCGACCAGTCATAGCCGAAAGATGGGTATGCGAAAACCCCCATAAAAAAGTTAAAAAAAAATACCCTCTTCATGAAATTCTCCCTCAAATTTCTCCTTTTTCGGCTCTTCCCGCAGAAAGGCTCCTTTTATTTTGAATCTATTATATCAGCTTTTCTGGCAAACACAAGCCAAAAATCCTCAAAACAAAGTCCCCAATGGTAAAAATC
>JAHDQI010000283.1 GCA_018433925.1 Phycisphaerae bacterium
CCAACCGCGGCTACACCGCCGGCTTCATCAAAGGCGCCTTCGGCCCGGACGATTACGCCTGGGACCAGAGCGTCTCGCAGGGCACCTCCCGCTTTGTCGCCAACGTCACCGAATCCGGCCCCGACGGCTGCACCCTCCGCGTCCGCAACACCATCTGCGCCGCAGACACCCTCGAAGTCCTCACACCAAACGGCAGCCCGTCAACTCTCACCCTGCCGGACCCCCTCCACACCCCCGAAGGCCGACCCCTCGATACCGCAAAAAACGAGCAGCGCCTCGCCCTGCCGATCCCCCTGCCCCAATACACCATCCTCCGAAAAGTCCTGCCCGACAAAACAGATTAAGCTTGCCAAATCTCCCAAAGTAGAGTATTAATTCGCCTGCGAAAAGGTTTGTCGGAACAAAGCATGGAAGCGTTTTCTCAAAAGAAATATCACTTTATCGGCATCGGCGGAATCGGTACCAGCGGACTGGCCAAACTCCTGATCAAACACGGCGCCTCTGTCTCCGGATCCGACATGGCCGACAGCCCCGTCCTGCAGGATCTGCAGACGCTGGGAGCGCAAATCCACATCGGCCACAAGCCCGAAAACATCCCCCCGGAGGCCCGGGCCGTAGTCATCAGCGCCGCCATCGCCGCGGGCAATCCCGAACTGGCCCGCGCCGGGGAAAGGGGCCTGCCGATTCACAAATACGCCGAAATGCTCGGCCGTATGTTCGACCAGTACGAGGGAATCGCCGTCGCCGGAACCCACGGCAAGAGCACCGCCAGCGCCTGGATCGCCTACATCCTCGAAAAAGGCGGGCAGTCACCCAGTTTCATCATCGGCGCCGATGTCCCCCAGCTCGGCGGCTCCAGCGGCGTCGGCGCCGGCAGGGCTTTCGTCGCCGAGGCCTGCGAATACGACCGCAGCTTCCTCAATCTCCACCCCCACATCGCCGTCATCCTCAATATCGAGCAGGATCACCTGGATTACTACCGCGACGAAGACGAAATCATCGACGCCTTTACCGAGTTCGCCTCTCAGGTCAAACCCGGCGGCACGCTGATTGCCAACGGAGACGACAAAAACGTCCACCGGGTCCTGCGAAGAATTCCCCCCGATACCAAAATCCTCACCTGCGGGCTACAGCCGGCCAATGACATCCGGGCCGACCGCACGGCAATCCGCGAGGGCCTGTATGAATTCGAACTGATCCGCTCCGGAAGCCCCGTCGGAAATACACGAATTTCAATACCCGGAAAACACAATATCGCAAACGCCCTGGCCGCCGCCGCCGCCGGACTGGCCGCCGGACTGGACCCGCAAACGGTGGTACAGCACCTCGGCGGTTTTACCGGCATCGACCGCCGGCTCATGTTCAAGGCCCAAATCAACGGCATCACTATTCTGGATGATTATGCTCATCATCCTACAGAAATCAGGGCCTCCCTCCAGGCCATCCGGGACCGCTACAGCCCGAAACGCCTCTGGTGCGTATTTCAGCCCCATCAATACAGCCGAACCCGTTTTTTACTTGATGATTTCGCCGAAAGCTTTAAGCTGGCCGACAAGACGATTGTGCCGGAGATTTACTTTGTTCGGGACACCGCCGAAAGCCGAAAAACAGTCAATGCCGAGATGCTGGCCCAACGAATCCGGCAAAACGGAAGCAAGGCCGTGTTTATCCCCGACTTCCCCGGCATCGTGGAACACGTAAAACAACACGCCCAACCCGGCGACCTGGTCGTCACGATGGGCGCAGGAACAATCTGGAAGGTGGCCGATGAGTATATTCAGTGGCTTCGAAAACATCATCAGTGAAAACTGCCCCCTGCGGGACTATACCTGGTACGGGCTCGGCGGCAGCGCCGATTACCTCATCCGGCCCCAGACGACCGAGCAGCTTCAGGAGATCGTCAAACGCTGTCACGAAAATGAAATGCCCCTCCGCGTGCTGGGCTTCGGCTCCAACCTGCTGATCAGCGATGAAGGCGTCCGAGGCGCCGTCCTGCGCCTCGAAAACGAAACCTTCTGCAACTCCGCATTTCAGCAGAATACCCTGACCGCCGGGGCCGGGGCCAACCTCAACAAGCTCGTCCTCGAATCCGTCCGCAAGGGACTGGGCGGACTGGAGGCCTGCACCGGCATCCCCGGTTCCGTCGGAGGCGCCGTCCGAATGAACGCCGGCGGACGATTCGGAGACATCGGCTCGGTCGTACGCAGCGTCACCGTCATGGACCGCGCCGGACACATCTTCGAAAAAGCCAAACCCGAACTCGTATTCGACTACCGCACGGTCAACATCACGGCAAAGGTCATCCTCCAGGCCGTCATCGAACTGACCGAATCCGACCCCGAGGTCCTCCTCCAGCAGGTCAAAGAGGTCTGGATTTACAAAAAAAACTCCCAGCCCCTCGATACCCACAACGCCGGATGCATCTTCAAAAATCCGCGCGGCCTCTCCGCCGGGGCACTGATCGACCGCGCAGGACTCAAGGGAACCCAGGTCGGAGGAGCCGTCGTCAGCGAGAAACACGCCAATTTCATCCTCACCGAAAAAGGATGCAAAAGCTCCGATGTACGCCAGTTGATCGACCTGATCCGAACCAAAGTCCATAAGCAGTTCGACGTCGATCTCCAGCTCGAAATCGAACTCTGGTAACACCGCAGCGATGCGGACGTTTGGGGCCGATCTTCCCCGTCCGATATATGGAATAGCCAATGACAGAGAAAAAAGATACATTTAAAAAAGTCGCAGTTCTGGCCGGCGGCGTCGGCGAGGAAAGAGACATCAGTCTCCAAAGCGGACGCACAATCTATAACGCCCTGCAAAAAACAGACCTGCAAATTGTCTCCTTTGACATCACCCCCGATCACATGTCCATTCTGGACGACCCGACAATCGATATCTTCTTTCCGATTCTCCACGGCCGGTTCGGCGAAGACGGCCGGCTCCAGGCAATCCTCGAACAAAAAAACCTCGTGTACACCGGCTCCGGCTCGGCCGCCAGCCGCCTGGCCTTTGACAAACAGGCCGCCAAAATAAAATTCGCCGAAGCGGGCATTCCGACGCCCCCGGGCTTCTGCCTCAAAAAAGAACTCGACGACAGCGGCATCCGAAACGCCGCGCAGGCCCTTCACACAGACCGCTATGTCGTCAAGCCCGTATCCCAGGGAAGCAGCGTCGGCGTACAAATCCTAAGCGATCCCGATGCCCTCCCCGACGCGGCCCGCCAATGCGCCGCCCAATACGGCGACTGCATGATCGAAACCTTCATCTCCGGACGCGAAATCACCGTCGGCATCCTCGACGACACCCCCCTGCCCGTACTCGAAATCCGCCCCAAACAGACTTTCTACGACTTTTGCGCCAAGTACGAAGACAACAGCACCGAATTTCTCTTCGATACGATCCGGGACCAAACCCTCGTCCAAACCATTCAGCGCATCGGCCTCCAAAGCCACCGCGTCCTCGGTTGCCGGCATTTTTCACGGGTCGATCTGATCCTCACACCCGACGGCGGACTGTTCGTCCTCGAGGTCAACACCCTGCCCGGTTTCACCAGCCACTCCCTCCTGCCGATGGCCGCAGGCAGAATAGGCCTCAGCCCCGATCAGCTCTGCATGAAGATTCTCCGGGCCGCCTGGAAAGAGGCCCGCGCACCCTCAGAAAGCAGGCAGAAATCGTGAAAAAAAGAAAACCAGGAAAACCCCGAAGCCACGGAGGATTCTTCAGCCGCCTGACCGGCCGAAAAAAAACCAAATCCCCCGCCGGACCCTCCCCCTGGGCCGTCCGACTCAGGGTCGCCCTGGCCATCCTCGCCTGGGCCTGCCTCGCAGCGGCCGTCTCCGTGGGCTTTCTCTACCTGCATCAATACATCCGCACCGCCGGACCCGCCGCCGACAAAGTCGGACCCATCGAACTGGTCGGCGTCCCCGACTGGCTCGAGCCGGCCTGGATCGAAACGATCACAAAGACGGCCGGCGCCGCCTCGTTCCCCCTCAATGACCAGTCCGCGCGCCATATTGCCGAACAATTAAAAACCCTCTCCTGGATGGATCAGGTCCGCGTACAAACCACCCCATCCCGCCTGCGCATCGAAGCCCTGTACCGAAAACCCGTCGCCCGCCTCAACCTCCCCGCCGGCCGCTCCGCCTATATCGATGAACAGGGAACCATTCTCGATCCCCTGCCCCTTGAGTCCATGCCCCTCGTCGAAATCCGCGGCCTGCCGGCCGAGACCGTCCCCCCCCCCGGCCAAATCTGCCGCGCCAAGGAAGTCGACGAGGCCGTTAAACTCCTCCAAATCCTCCAGCGCATGGACCAGAAATGCTGCCCCGAGAAACCCCTCCTGAACGAAATCGCCTACATCGACATCAGCAACCTCCTCCGGCAGAAATCAACCGCAAAACCTCACATCATCCTCGTCGCACGCGACGGCACACCCATCCACTGGGGAGCCGCCTACGGCAGGGCCGCCCTCTGCTTCGAAGCCGACGAAACCGAAAAATTAACCGCCCTGTACAATTTCTACACCCGAAGCGGATACACCCTCCAGGGCAAAGTCAGGTATATCGAACTGCGAACCCCCGCCGAAGACCGCCCCCGCCCGCGATAACCCGATTGATTAAGGAAATGAAAAAAGGCAAATGGGGGTAGGCTTCAGAAGGGGATAGAAAAGCAAAACAGTAGTATAATCTGCTATGAGTCATTAATGCTATGTACACAGCGAAATGAAGACTCCCTGTAGGAACCTTCTTATTTTTCTCTTAACGACATGCCCGAAATCCAATAGATTGGTCTATTTGATTCCATGAGCCGGCTGAACGGTAGGATACAGAACAAACCCCATCGGGACTATCCCATGCTCCGCCACGTTTAATACTGTGTTCACCCCCTGCATCGGTGCTGGTCCATTCAAAGACATTGCCCGCCATATCACACATCCCATAACCGTATGTTCCAAAAGTGCCTACCTCGGTCGTGGCATTAGGATGAATTGTTTGAAAGTAATTGGCAATGCCGGTATTAATGCCGGTGCCGCAGCCATAAGTATAGCTGCCGTCATAATCAGCCACGGCCTGCCATTCCCATTCAGTAGGCAGCCGCCAGCCATAGTAATTACAGAAAGCGGTCGCTCCATACCAGGAAACAAAAATAACAGGATGATTTTCAAAACCGCTGGTAACATTGAAGGATCCATCGTTGTAGTTTATTCTTGGTGTTATTTGTGTTCCATTAAACTGGTAATATGGTACACCTGAGAAATCCGCTCCGCTGTTGGAGCCATCGGCTCCATAGATATAATTATCGATAACGACAATGTCGCCTGATGCCAGGGCGTTGTTCAGATACTGGCAATACAAGGCGTTTGTTGTTTCATATTTGCTCATTTGGCCGGTAAATCCGCTTTCTTCAATGGTTACCCATACCATGTTTGTTATAGGTCCGTAATTAGCGGTTATCTCCATATCTCCGATAAGTAAAAAAGATATCGTTTGATTTAAACTATTAACATCACCAGTCCAACTTGTGAATAGCATATCTTCAGCCAATATTGGAGCAGTCAGAGTAATATCGGTTTCCAAAGGTAATATTGTTGTATAGTTTGTTAAACCTCCATGGTCGGTACTGCTGCGGATGGTTACTTCTGCGACTCCCGAAGAATTAACAGAGAGTAGATAGTTCCAATCTTCCAGCCATTGTGCAGCGATGACGGCCAAATCTGCGAGGTTAACACGACAATCTCCCGTTAAATCGGCCGACGGACAGATGGCTATACCACTTCTGCCAATACATAGAATAACGAAAAGAATAGTAACATTAACTCCCTTTTTCATTGATCCTCTCCTTAAAGAAGTTTTTATTTTCAGGCATTTTATCTTTTTTTTTAGACAAAGTCAATCTTTTTTCTTTGTTTTTTTGAGAGAATATAGATAACATGCGAGCCATCGAAATAGGGGACCGAAATAGGGGACAGTGGGGCTGTACGGACTGCAATTTTTGGAAGGCGAACTGATTGGAGGAAAGGACGCTTATAGCAAAAGCTACGATAACAGTCCCTTCAATGGCCGGCTCAGTGCGATGGGGTTGTAGGATTAAAAAGACTTTCTAATATCATTATTGTATTTTCTATTGTTCCAAAAATATCCTTTGTTATATCTTGAAATAGGGGACTGAAATAGGGGACAGTGGGGCTGTTGAAAAAGTCCCCTGCATCCGGTATAATATTATCGTGCCCGAACGACGGAATATTATCAAGCATGGAGGTTGACTGTGATTGGCAAACAGGAACGCTGGCAGGAGGATTTATTCGTGGCCGGGCCGTTGTCGTCTCTGGTTCCGGACGACCATCTCCTCAAACGGGTGGACGCTGTTCTGGATTTATCGTGGTTGCCGGGGGTGGTGAAGGATACCTATTGTGCCGACAACGGCCGCCGCAGCATTGCCCCGGAAGCGGCCTTGCGGCTGATGCTGGCCGGCTTCTTCGAAGGGATCACCCAGGATCGCAAACTCATGCGTCAGGCCCAGGTCAATCTGGCGATTCGCTGGTTTGCCGGGTATCGCCTGCATGAATCGCTGCCGGATCACAGTTCCTTAACCCGCATCCGCCAACGCTGGGGTGCGGATCGTTTTCGCCAGATTTTTGAACGGGTTGTTCATCAATGTGTCGAGGCCGGTCTGGTCGGCGGCAAAACGGTCCATATTGACGCCACGCTGATTCGGGCTGATGTCAGCTGGGAAAGTTTGGTTCAGGTTCACACGGATACAGTTTTACAGGAAAATGGGTCGGATGAAACCGCCCCGCCGAGCGGTCCCGGCAGGCCGCAGACACGGCCGCCCAAACCTCAGAAGCGCAGTACGACCGATCCGGAGGCCACCCTGACCACCTCCAGTCATTCCTTTCACATGGAACCGTCTTTTAAGCAGCACACGGCGGTGGATGATCAGGACGGCATCGTGGTGGATGTTGATGTCACGACGGGTCAGGCCAATGAAGGCAAACAGCTGCCTGAACAATTAAAACGGATCGAAGCGACCACGGGGCACAAGCCCGAGGTCACGACGTGCGACAAGGGATACGCTCACGGGGCCAATTATGCGTATCTGGAAGCTGAGGGGATTGAAGCGATTATCCCGCCTCAAACGATGAAAACGAAATCGACCTGCATTCCGGCGTACCGATTTAAGTATGACGCCCGGCATCGCATCGTCACCTGTCCGGCCAAACAAAAACTGACGTATCGCAGTACCACTGAAAAAGGAGACCTCTATCGGGCCGAAGTCAAGACGTGCCAACGCTGCCGCCTGCGGGCACGGTGTTTCAGTCGAAACGCGAGTTGCCGTACCATTCTGATTGGTCCGGGCTACGAAGCCCTGCTGCGGGCCCGGCGTATTCATGCCCGAAAGGACGCACGGCGGCAGGGATTATACAACCGGCATCGCTGGCGCGTGGAAGGCGCTCATGGCCAGGCGAAGACACAGCACGGATTGCGTCGTGCCGCGCGGCGCGGACGCGCGAACGTGGCGATTCAGGCGTATCTGACGGCCGTCGTGATGAATCTCAAGCGGCTGGCGGCCGTATTGCTGTATTTTTTGCGGTTTTTAGGATGGGATATCGAGATGAGCGGCCTTCTGAACTCGTTGAGAGTCGATGAAAAGAAAATTTGGATACACGTCAACAAAATTTTGATGAGACCGGCGGCGTAAGAGAAATCGTTTTATGAACCGACTTTTTCAACAGCCCCACAGTTACCTATTTCTAAGGTGGGATTAAAGAAAATATTTGAAGATATTGGCTTCAATGACATTAAAACAGAGATGGAATGATAAAACGTACCAGATTCAAACACTTTTTTTCTTCCTTCCAACGCTCCCCCAATCAAACAGCCCCAACGGGGTCCCGATGAATCGGGATTCCCCGCTGCCCATCCATAACGCCCGCAAGGTCCATCAGGTCCATTAGGTCCATTAGGTCCATCGCCGCCCGCCCTCTCTCCGCCCAAAAAAATTCTTTTAATCCTGCTTATAATCTTCACGATCTTCATGGTAAAAACCATCCGCCCCCGCCCCGCATTCGGCCTTCATCTTGTTTCTTACTTCCCACCCATCTGTATCTATAATAGATAATACTTTTTCACTTTTTTACAAATTTTTAATATTTTATACTTGCTATTTAATATTTTTATAGTATAATACCCCCCGTAAGGCCCAGGGCCCTTTGACAAGTACAGAAGAGGCAGTTTCGACCCGCTGGTATCTGGTATCTGGCCGTGTGGC
>JAHDQI010000376.1 GCA_018433925.1 Phycisphaerae bacterium
CATTTGATACCGAGGCCCTCCAGAATCTCCGAGTGGTCACCGGCTGCGGAATCCGCCGCTGCTACAGTTCGCCCATGGATCTGGAAAAAGCCATCCTCAAATATTACGGCAGCAATGTGGCCCGGATGCTCAAAGATCTGGTTCCCGGCGAAAGGTCCGAGGAGCCGGGAATCGAGATCAATGGCGAATTGACGCCCGCTAGACTCCATGAACTGGCTCGCGAGCCATCGCTGGTCAACCTGGTGAATCTGATCCTGCTTGAAGCGACGGAGGCCCGGGCCAGCGATGTACACATCGAGCCGTTTGAAAACTCGGTCAAGATCAAATACCGCATCGACGGAATGCTGATCGAGAAGTCCAGCTCGCCCAAACGCCTGCAGGCGGCAATCCTGTCGCGCATCAAGATTATGGCGAATATGAATATTGCCGAGCGATTTATCCCCCAGGACGGCCATATCGAATTCCCGGCCGCACGCGGCAAGATCGACATCCGCGTTTCCACGGTGCCGAGTATCTTCGGAGAGTCGGTGGTCATGCGGCTGCTGGACCGCAGCACGGCGATGATTCCCCTGGAGGGACTGGGTATGAACAAACCGACGCTCAGGGGCTTTTCGCATTGCCTGGGCATGGCCCACGGCATTGTGCTGGTTACCGGCCCGACCGGAAGCGGCAAAACCACCACCCTCTATGCCGCCCTGAAAAAGATTTATGATCCGAGCTTAAAGATCATCACCATTGAAGATCCGGTGGAATACCAGCTTGACGGGGTCATTCAGATGCCGGTCAATCCCCGCCGGGGGCTGACCTTCAGCAGGGGGCTGCGTCATATCCTCCGACAGGATCCGAACATCATCATGGTCGGCGAAATCCGCGACCGCGAGACTGCCGACATCGCCATCCGGGCGGCGTTAACGGGCCACCTGGTCTTCTCGACCCTGCATACCAACGACGCGGCCGGGGCGATCAACCGCCTGATCGATATGGGCGTCGAGCCGTTTCTGCTGGCCAGTTCCCTCGAGGGAGTGCTGGCCCAGCGCCTCGTGCGAAAAATTTGCCCGGTCTGCCGCCAGCAATACACACCCGACCAACGGCTGCTGGACAGTCTCAATAATTCCATCACGATTGATCCGGATGCCGAACTCTACCACGGCCGGGGATGCGAAGAATGCAACCAGACGGGAATGCGGGGACGAATCGGAATTTTCGAGCTGCTGCGGATCACCGAATCGCTGCGAAAACTGATCGCCCAGCGTCCGACAACGGATCAGATTATGCAGGCCGCTCCGGAGGATCATGTGAGCATGCGGCATGATGGGATTGAAAAGATTTTAAAGGGCATGACCACGCCGGAAGAAGTACTGCGTGTGACCCAGGGAATGGATGAGGAATAACAGCCGCCGGCACGGCCGAAAGCGCCGAGCCATCCGGCGGACAGGACTGTCATGATTCGATATGCTTACAAAGCAATGTCTAAGGAGGGACGGCCCTCCAGCGGAGTCATTGAGGCAGTGGATCGCAAGAGCGCGATCTGTCTGTTGGCTCAGCGCGGCCATTTTGCCCTCGAAATGAAGGAAGCCGGCCCTTCGGATGCCCCCTCGGCGGAATCAGCGGAAACGGCCGTTCGGGAGCCGCTTTTTACCGCGCGCCGGATCAGCGGCCGCGATGTGCTGCTCATCACCGAGCAGTTGACCACGGCGCTGCGGGCGGGGCTGCCCGTCCTTCAGGCCCTCCAGATCGTCGGGCAGCAGCAGACCAAACCGGCGATTCGGAAGATGCTCGAGGATCTGGCCCAGTCGGTCCGTTCCGGCCGGTCGCTCTCGGAGGCCATGCGCGAGTATCCGCAGGCCTTCAGTACCCTGTACTGCTCGATGGTCAGCGTGGGAGAAACCGGCGGAATCCTCGATGAAACAATGCAGCAGCTTGTACGACTGCTGTCCCGGGAAAATAAAGTGCAGTCCAGTTTCAAAAATGCCTCGGCGTATCCGGCCTTTGTGCTGGCGGTAGGGTTTGTATCCGTAGGAATCATTTTGATATGGATTCTGCCGCGGCTGATCGAGGCCATGGGAATGGAGCCGGCGGCGCTGCCGCTGCCGACAAAGATGCTCCTCGGCCTCAGTCATTTTCTGGCCTGGTACGGCTGGCTGCTGGCGGGGCTGCTGGGAATAGCCGGTTTTTTCTTCCTCCGCTGGAAACGGACTTCCGCCGGGCGGCTGCAATGGGATCGATTTAAATTAAAACTGCCGCTGATGGGCCATGTTCTGCGTACGCTGGCGGTCGGGCGGCTGGCCCGCACGCTTGGGTCCCTGACCAAATGCGGCATCCCGATCCTCAATGCGCTGGGCGTGGTTCGCGATACACTGGGCAATGAGGTGCTGGCCCGACAGATTGATCATGTCTCGGACGAAGTGAAGGCCGGCAGTGACCTCGCAACGCCGCTGGGACAGTCCGGGCTCTTTGATCCGTTGCTGGTGCAGATTGTCTCAATCGGGGAGCAGACCGGCAAACTCGACGAGATGCTTCTGCAGGCGGCCGAGACGTTTGATGAGCAGGCCGATTCGGTTCTGCAGCGGTATATGTCGCTGTTTCCGGCGATCCTGATCCTCTTGCTGGCCGCGGTAATCTTTTTCCTGATTGCCGCGACCCTCCTGCCGATTATCGGGATGGATCTGAGTGTATTCAGCGGCTGATGAAGATTGGCAATATACGGAAAGGACTTGTGAATGAGGCGACAACGAAAAGGATTTACGATTATTGAATTGCTGGCGGTGGCCATGATTATCGCGCTGCTGGCCGTTTTTGTGGTGCCGCGTGCGTTTCGGGGACTCGGCAAGGCCAAGCAGGATATCGCCAAAGGCAAGATGGCGATTATCGAACAGGCCCTCGGGCGGTTTCAATATGACTGCGGCCGGCTGCCGACGGACAGCGAAGGGCTGGAGGCCCTGATCTCGCCGCCGCAGGACGTCGAGGATCAATGGCAGGGCCCTTATCTGAAACGTTCGGAACTGCTGGACCCGTGGGACAATCCCTACGAATACATTGAACAGGGGACAATCAACGTCGGCAGTTATGACCTGATCAGTTTCGGCGCAGACGGCATCGAGGGAGGCGATAGCGAGAATGCGGATATCCTGAATGATTGATCGATGATTCCACGACTAAATAACAGGGCGTTTACACTGATCGAACTGCTGGCGGTGGCAGCCGTCGTCGCGATGGCGGCCGTGGGAACGACCACCCTGCTGATGCGGGGCAACCGGAAGGCAGCGGTGCTGCGATACGGACAGGATCTGGCCCTCGCCGCGCGGGCGGCACGAATCCAGGCCGTTCAGCAGGGGCAGCCCGCCCGGCTGGTTCTCGATCCGCAGTCTCGGCGATTTTATGTGATCGGACATCACGCGGATTCTCTGTTTTCGGAAGAAGAATCTGTTATTTCAATGCCCTTCAGCCGTCCCGTCCAAATGCCCGAGGGAATCGGTTTTGAAAAAATAGGAATTTTTGGACAGGAGGAATCATTGACGGAAATCGAATTTCGCCCCAATGGATCGGCTCAGACCTCAATCATCCAGATTGGGGATGGAACGCATCGGGCCACCGTGACCATCCTCGAGGCCACCGGCCGGGTCAGCATGGTTCCCGGAGAGGTGACCACCCTGACGGCTGATCGGGTGGACCTTGATGAAATTCAGCCGGCTTATTAACTCATGACGATACGAATAAAACAAAACCCGTCGGGTTTTAATCTGCTTGAGACGCTGCTGGCCTCTTCGCTGCTGGCCGGCGCGGTGATGACCATCGCGGGACTCAGCGCACGAAGTGTCTCGACGGTTCGTCAGGATCAGGAAGTCGAGAAGGCCTGGGAACTGGCGGATATGCAGCTTGTCCTGATTGATGCGGTGGGCGTAGCCGCTTTTCAATCACTTGGAAAGTATTCGGGCGTCTTCGCGCAGGCCGAGGAGTACGCTTGGGAGGCGGTTATTCAGGAACTGGAAATCGAGAATCTTTTTTCTGTGGAAATAACAGTCCGGTGGGCCTCCGGTCCCACAATCCGCCGCATCCGCTGCCAAACACGGCTGTGCGACCCCCCGGAAGAAGAATCCACGCAGACAGATACCATGGAGCAGACCCAGCCGTGAAACGCAGGGGATTTACATTACTCGAAGTGATTCTGGCCGCCACCATGACGGCGTTTGTGGCAATGGTGGCCGTTGCCGGGTTGCGGGCGGTGACTACCACCCGCAAAACAGTTGACGAGGCCTCCGCCGCGGCCGATGCCCTCCGCTATGTCACGGAAAAAATTCGGCGCGACCTGGCCAGCGTGGTGCGGGACCAGGCGATTCTGTTCGAGGGCATGGCCGAGGATACAGCCATTGAGCTGCCGCTTTCGCTGCGCATGCATGTGATGCAGACTGACCCGGCACGCCAGGACGGAATCGAATCGGACCGCTACGAGGTGGAATATGCGCTTCTGCGCTCGGACGAAAAGACTTTTTTTGTCCGGCGGATTTGTCCGATCGTCGGCGCAGAAACCGATCGGGAGGAAACCGACGGCGGTATTCTGACAGTCCTCAGCGAGTCCATCGTTGACTTTCAGATCGAGTATTTTGATGGAACCGAATGGCTGGATGAATGGATCAATTATACACAATTGCCGCAACTCGTTGTGATTTACCTGGCGGCGGCCGACCTGAAAGAGCAGCCGGGAGATTCTTTAAATACGGCGTATCCCCGCATTCTCCGGCGTTCCGTCTGGATGTTTTTCCCCGGTCAGCCCAAACTCGGACAGGCCTCAGATCAGACAACCCAGACGGATTTGGAATCCATTGTGACAGGAACGGAGCCGACACAAAGCAGTGAACAATAAACCCAATCCAATTTGCAAACGGCGGGCCTCGGCCCTCGTGATCGTTCTGTGGCTGGTGGTCCTGATGACCCTCGTGGTAACGGTCACGGCCCGGATGACGCTTCTCGAAGGGCGCGTCAGTCAGCTTGCCGTGGAACGCATCCGCGGCCGCTGGGCGGCCCGGGCCGGCGTGGAAACAGCCAGGGCCCTCCTGCTGATTGATGAGCGCGATACCGACACGTTGGTCGATCTGTGGGCGACTAACGAAGAGGATCTGGTCGAAGTTCCGCTGGAGGGCTGCCGGTTTACAGTGACGGTCACCGATGAATCCGGCAAACTGGATATCAACCGGGTTTCGGATACCCAGCTTGCCTATCTGCCCGACATGCAGGCCGAAATCCTCGACAGCATCCTTGATTGGCGTGATGCCGACGATGAAGTGCGCCCGGCCGGAGCGGAGACGGGCTATTATTTGATGCTGCCCTATGGTTATATCTGCCGCAACGGTTCACTGGGGTCCATCCGGGAACTGCTGCGGGTCCGTGGGGTCGAGCCGGACCTCTTTTATGGACCGCAAAGCGCGGCTTCGGCATGGAGCGAAAATGAGGGCTGGATTCATTATCTGACCTGTCATTCCATTCAGCCCAACGTGGATGCCGAAGGCAACCCGCGGGTCAATGTCAATCAGGCCGACCGCAATGAACTGGCGAGTACCCTGTCCCTCAGCCGCGATCAGGCCCAGTGGATTATCGACAATCGGCAGTTTCAAACCCTTGTTTCTCTCACCGAAGAAAAAAATACATCCACCAACACAAATACCGGCGGCCAAAACGCAGAGGCGACGACGCGCAGCACAACGGCTTCCACAAGCACCCGCGGCGGCAATCAACAGCAGCAGACGGGCCGCCCCCTCGAATGGCGCACAGTCCTGCAAAAGGCCGACCAGATTGCCTTTGACGGCCAGTTATTTACCCAGGGACGCGTGAACATCAATACCGCCGATGTCATTGTGCTGGAGGCCCTCTTTGGCAGCCGCGAACTGGCCGAAAATATCATGGCCTACCGACAGGGACTGGACCGCGGCATTCAATCACTGGAAGAGTTAAACCGGGTTCAGGGAATGACCGAGGCGGCTCTCAAAGGGGTAGTTGATCAACTGGCCCTGCGATCCAGCGTGTTTCTGATTCAGAGCACGGCCGTATCCGATGCGACCGGACAGTCGTATTCTATCGAAGCCATTCTCAACCGGGACGATCAGGACGGCCGGGTGCTGTACTGGCGGGAACAATAAGAAAGAGATTTGCAATCATGGAGATACGGAGTTGACAGACCAAGCGAAACAAACGGCTTCCGTGAAGATCTCGGCCGGCCTGTTGTGGTCGGCGGCGCAAAACCGGGGACAGGTCGTCCTCCTCAGCAAGGGACCGGAAGGACTGCGCTGCCTTGTCCGGGAAACGGTGACCGATCCCGGCCGGTGGGCCGGACGTTTGCCTTCTGCCTCAGGAGGCGGCAAGGAAGAATCGGCGCCGGTGTCCCTTGTCGTCGGTCTGAATTCATCCCAGGTGGGTTTTTATGTTTTTGAAGTCCCCTCTGTTCAGGAACCTCAGTTAACGGCGATTGTCCACACCCAGGCCGAAAGCTGTCTGCCCCTGTCTATTGACGCTATGCGGATGGCATGGCGGGTGGATCCCGACCAGCCGGCCGACCGCTGTGTGCTGGCTGCCGTCCGTAACGAAGTCTACCAGCAGACCCTTTCGCAACTCCCCGATACGCAGACGCTTTCGATGGCTCCGGATGCCGTGGGGCTGATCGCATGCTGGCACGAATGCTATCAGAGCAGCCGGCAGAAAACAGTGGTTCTGTATTTTACCGAAGAAGAAGCGATGGCAGTGCTAACCGAATCCGGGCGCATTTTGAATGCTGTCCGGGTGGATATGGACCCGCAGCAGACCCGACGGCTCCTGATCGGAGATCTCCTGCAGGCCCTGCATTCCCTCAGCCCGGACATCCGGCAAACAGACCTGTTTCTCATGGAAACCGGCTCCGATCCTCACGCGGGCCTGCTCGAAGAACTCGAAAAAGAGGGGTTTCATGTACATCGTTCCGCCCTTGATCGAGATAAACTCGGCCGTCTCGGCCGTCCCGATCCCAAAGCGATTGAAATCTGTCCCGAGGCGTTCGGGCTGGCCTTATTGGGATTGGCGGCCCGGCCGGTGGATTTTGACTTTACCCGCCGGCAGGCCGAACCGGAACCGACTGTCCGTGGCCAGTTACTTTCAGTGCCTGTACTGCGGACGGTACTCTCGATTGCGGCGGCGGTAATCATCACGGCAATCGGTCTCTACTGGAAAGACAAAGTGCAGCTTAACACCCTCCAGCGGCAGTTGACCCAGGCCGAGCAGGGGCAAACCGCACAGCGGCTGCTGCAGGAAATAGACTACCGACGCCAGGTGGCCCAGGTGCGCCCCGACATGCTCGAGTTGCTGGATATCCTTCGCCAGGTCCTGCCGGAAGAAATAATCCTCGATCAGTTCCTGTTTGAACGGGGTCGGCCCGTGGAACTTCGGGCAGTCGCTTCCGGCTTTGAACAGGCCTATGAATTTCAAAAGAAACTGCAGAGTCGCTCGGAAATCAGGCAGGTACAGCTTGTGGAGCCGACGCTGGATGAGCGAACCAGAAAAGTAAATTTCACGATTCGATTTATGTATCGAAATTTCAGCGGATAATAAAAATGCTTGAAAAACTGAATACGAAAGAAAGACGAACGGTCCTGATTTCGGCGGTCGCATGCGGGCTGATGCTTTTGTATTTCCTTGTGCTGGAGCCGCTGAGCAGGGACTGGGGAAAAGTCCGCTCGCAGCTCGCGGCCTCCCGCGAAAAGGCGGCATTGCTCAAGATGGACCCCAAAGATCCCCAAACCCAGCGTCAGAAACGGCTTCTTGAGATGGTTCCCGTACTCGAAATGCCCGCTCCGGCCGAGCGACAGGGGCCGCTGCTGCAGGAAACTTTTACCGAACAACTGAAAAAAGCGGGCTTGGTTTCCCGGCGGCTTCAGCTTGTCCGCGGGCGTGCCCTGCGGACGGATGCCTCCGGTTACCTTGTGCTCAATGTACAGAGCCAGGGCGGTGGCACCTATCAGCAGATCATTAAGTTGTTGGAGGATTTGCCTCAAAACGGCTATTGCGCTGGCGTGCAGAAATTGGTCCTGAAGGCCGATCAGAAAGACAGGCAGAAACTGGATTGGGAAATGACGGTATTTACCTATGCCGCACGATAAAACGAGGCAGCTTATGAAAAAACAGGAAAACCAAATCACGGCTCGAATCCGCCGCACTGGGCGTTGGGCATGGTATATCGCCGCCGCGGTACTTCTGGCCAACTGGTGTGCGCTGGCCGGCAATATGATTTTTCATCCCCGAACCCTGCAGACGGCATCGCAGCGATATGATGCCATGAAGGAGGAGGTCCGCAAGACCGCGGATGCCGCACAGCAGCGGACCGGGCCCCTGCAGGAAAGAAATCTTTTCACCCCCAAACCCCCGCCGCCGGTGGCACCGCAGTGTACGCAGATCCTCGGCGATGAGGCATTTTTCCAGGATAAATGGGTGAAGGTCGGCCAGGAAATTAACGGGGCCAAAGTGGTGGCAATCGACAGCACCTCGGTGACGCTTCTGTGGCAGGAAAAAGAAATCAAACAGTTTCCCTTTCAGCAGCAGACGGCTCCAGGAGGATCGGGCGGGCCCGGTTCCGGACGGCGTGAACGGTCCGGTCCGACTTCCGGACGACAGCCGGCCGAGGCCGTATCTCCCGAAGGGCCGCGCACCTTTGGCGATTTTGGAGATCGTCCGCCCTGGATGATGTCGCCGGAGGAACGCCGGCAAATGCGAGAGCGGTATGAGCAGATGAGCCC
>JAHDQI010000310.1 GCA_018433925.1 Phycisphaerae bacterium
ACAATGTCGTATCTCGGCAAACGCATTGTTGTAGGTATGCGCCATAATGGCACCCCCGTTATTGGCTTGATTATCCGTGAATAGACAATTTTGTAATGTGATATATCCTCGTGCCCAAATCCCTCCACCGCTGACGGAAGCGTAGTTTCCCTGTACGCGGCAGCGATCTATTTCGCCGGCCTTTAAATGAATACCGCCACCGAAATAGGCGGAATTATCTCGAATATCACAGTCGCTTATCGATAGATAACTTTCATCGAAACCATAGAGTCCGCCGCCGTCACTCGTCGCTTTATTATGTTGGATGCTGCATCCTTTTATCTCTGCATGACCACCATAGCCGCAGCAAATCCCGCCGCCCCAGCCGGAGGTTTCATTATTGTGCACAATACAGTCTTCAATCCGAACGCGCCTGTCCGTATAGCAATAAATGCCTCCTCCATTTCCCAAGGTGAAATTATTATTTTCAATCACGCAGTCCAGAATAGTATTATTTCCGATGCAGACAATCCCTGTAACTTGATTCTCCTGAATCTGACAGTTTCTTACAGTAACCTCTCCCCGGATGAGTATCCCGGACGAGGAAAACCCGGCGGCGGCATGGAGAACCCGAAGCCCTTCAATAACAACCGGCTGCGCGGCAGGCACTGTCATGGTAATACCCGACCCAGAATGCTGACAATCAATCACGCAGTTCTCCGGCCCGCCTTCTCCCTTCAGATGGACCGGCTTATCGATCCGAATGTTATAATTGCCCTCATCCAGATAAAGCCCGTCGCGGATCAAAATGGTATCCATCTCCGCGGCCGCATCCACCGCCTCCTGGATCGCGTCAAAGGGATGCAGTTCGCTGCCGTCCTCCAGCGGATCGCTCACGTTCGGATCCCCCGGAAATGGATCCCCAGGCCCGTCATCATCGACATACCAAATACGCGCAGAACTTACACCGACAATCAGGAAAAGAGAAAACACGAAGAATACACAGCTCCTCATACTCATGGGATTCTCCTATGAATGCTTTTGCAAAATCGAGACAATTGTCGGTTATCAGACCCGTCTTGTCAAGAACTTTTTTGTCCTGTTCCCGATATAGTAGAGCCATATTTCGCAAGAAAAATCCCCAATCTCCGAAAAATCCATCCGCCCCCGGCGGATTCCGAAACTCAAAACGTATTTTGTTATTCCGTATCTCCAAATCCCTATAATTTTCATATTTTTTCTAATATTTTATATTATATTCTTTCTATTTAATATTTTTGTGGTATAATACTTCCCGTAAGGCCAAGGGCTTTTTGAAAAGTACAGAAGAGGAAGTGTCGACCCGCTGGTAGCTGTTAGCTGGCCGCTGGCCACTGGCAAAACTCGGAAAAAATCGGAAAAAAAGCGGCAATTTTTGGACAAAAAACGGAAAAAACAGAACAAAGAGTGGATAAAAAAGGACAAACAATGGACAAACTTGGCGTCAGGAATAATACCTATAAAACCGAAACAAAACCGCGTTTCCAGCCCAAAAACCCGGAAAATCTTACAAAATCAATAATGATTGCGTATTTGAAATGACCCGGTAACAAAAAAAAGGAGAATCTCGTAATGAATTCAGAACAGTTCCTTCTGCTTGATTTTATAAGCAATCATGGCTTCCCTTCGAGTGCGGGCCTTTTCGAGAAGCATTTGGATGCGTTTTTCGTCTTTCTTAAGGATCGCGGTTTTAAGCTGTCCAAGCTCCGCGATCAAACGATCAATCCCCTCGGCCGTGTTCTCGGCATTGGTCAGCAGGATGTCCGTCCAGATATTCGCCGGACCCGACGCCACACGCGACGTATCAATAAACCCCTTGCCCGCGAATTTCAGCGTTTCGGTAAGATTGGCGTTAACCAAAGCCGCCGCGGTGAGATGCGGCAGATGACTGATATGCCCGAAAATCCGGTCATGCTTCTGCGGACTCATAACCTGCACCCTGCACCCCAGTTTCGTCCAAAACCGCTCCAGTGTTTTTACCGTACTCGCATTCGTTCCGCCCGTCTTCGTCACAATGCAGCGGGCGCCGAAGAGAAGGTCATCCCGGGCATATTCCACCCCCCGCTTTTCCGAACCGGCAATCGGATGAGAACCCGCATAAAAAACCCGGTTTCCGAAAATACGCCCCGCCCACCGGTGCGGCAGTTCTTTGGTCGAGCCAACGTCCGTAACCATGCAGCCGTCCTTCAGGCAGGGCTGCATCTGCTCAAAATACGCCTCAAACGTCCGAATCGGCGTAGCCAGAATCACCAGGTCCGCCTGATCAACGCTTCCCTGAAGGGTCTCTTCAATGACATCGGCCACCTGCATCTGCCGGGCCTTTTCCCGAGTGGCGGCCCGATGACTAAAACCCACAACCTCAATCCGCGGAAAAGCCCGGCCGATTGCCAAAGTCACACTCGAACCGAGAAGGCCCATGCCGATTACGCTAATTTTCTCTAAGTCTTTCATATATAAGATTTTATAACAATGTTGATGCGGCTCTGACGCCTTCCGAAAGTACCCTTAAAATACTCCAAAGTCAATTTTTTTCTTCCATTTCCGAATCAAAAATGCTATCCTGTCAAACCTGTATTCAGGATGAATGAAGACGAGAATAAATGATTTCTGTGCCATCCATGGGTGGACAGAAATTTTTTACATACAGGCAATACTACCTCATGGCCAAAAAAAAAGAAAACAATCAGACGCTTCAGTATCTCCCCTTCGAGGATGAGATTGCTCGCCTCGACCGGGAAATTGACCAGCTTGGCTCGCAGGATTCCCTGCAGGGGATTCATGCAAGGCAGATTCGTGAACTCCAGGTCCGCCAGACCGAGGCCCTTCGAGAGATTTATGCAAACCTCTCCCCGTGGCAGACAGTACAGGTAGCCCGGCATCCCCAGCGGCCTCTGCTGCCGGATTATTTCAACCTGATGGTCAAAGAAGCACGCTATCTTCACGGCGACCGATGTTTTGGCGACGACAAAGCCATTATCACCGCATTGGGGCAGATCGGCCGTCACCGGGTCATGATTGTCGGCCAGAACAAGGGCAAAGAAATCCGCGAGAAGGTCGCCTGCAATTTCGGCTGTCCGAATCCGGAGGGATACCGCAAGGCCCTGCTCAAGATGAAACTGGCGGAAAAGTACGGCCTGCCGATTGTCACCCTCATCGACACCCCCGGGGCCTATCCCGGCATCGGAGCCGAAGAACGCGGACAAGCCCAGGCCATAGCCGTCAATCTCATGGAGATGTCGCGGCTGCGCGTTCCGATTCTTTGTATCGTGATCGGTGAAGGCGGTTCCGGCGGCGCGCTGGGAATCGGCGTCGGCGACAAATTGGCGATGCTCGAACACGCCTATTACTCGGTGATCTCGCCGGAGGGGTGCGCAGCAATTCTCTGGCATGACGGTTCCCAGGCGTCTCGTGCGGCCGATGCCCTCAAGTTAACCGGCAAAGAACTGATGAAACTGGGCGTGATTGATGCGGTGATTCCAGAGCCGCTCGGCGGGGCGCATCGCAATCTGCACGACACGGTTTATAATGTGGAACAGTTCATTAATCGGTCACTGAACCAATTAAAACGAAGGAAAATAGACGATCTGATCGAGGCCCGATACAAAAAACTGCGTTCCATTGGCCAACCCTGCCAAACCGCATCCTCGATCACAACAGGCAAACCCGCCCTGCCCGAACGGCTTTCCGTCAAGGCCCAGCTCGAAAAGGCCGCCGCGGAACAGGAAGCCGAAGAAGCGACTCAATCCAAAACCGATTAACAACAAAGTCAAACCGATCAGCCGCCAGAGGCCTGCTCTCTTTGAACAATTGCCCGTCGAGATTGTCCAGTCCGTCTGCGCGTTGCAGAAGACTCATTTTCGGGCCACAAATCTATCGTAGCCGAAACAGGAAAATGATCGGATGGATAGCACCCATCGATCCCCCGTCGATCAATAGCCGCCGACAGGACATGCGAGGACTCCTCCACGAGGATGTGATCGATCTTCGGCCCGGACGGAGTTCCGGAAAACTTGTGATACGTTCCCTCATTCAGGCGAAAAGGATACACGGCCGCCCAGGTATCCTGAAGCCGGGAATAAGGAGTTGTCATATCAAACTGCTGGAGATACATCATGGCCGGGTTCTGAAGTTCCATGTTGAAATCTCCCATGACCACGAACGGATCGGGATGCTTGCGGTTTGCGATCAGGTCCGCGAGAATGCGGACACTTTTTTCACGTGCTCGCTGTGAGAGACTGTCCAGGTGCAGATTATACACATAAAAGCATCGGGCGGTATCGACATCGGCCAACCGCACCCATGTGCAGATGCGAGGAAACAGAGTTCCAAAAAATTTAGAGCCCGGCCGTTCGGGATTTTTGGAAAACCACAGGGTTCCTGAATTGACCATGACGAACCGGTCTTTGCGATATAGAACAGCACACATCTCCCCATCTTGCCCATCTCTGCTGCGGTCGACAGCGTAACTTTTGAACTGCGGCAAGCCCTGCCGGATTTCATCGAGCTGAAAATCAAGGGCCTCTTGCAGACCGACGACATCATATTTTTGGCCGGCCAGCATGGAAATGACCATGTCCCGCCGATTTGACCAGGTTTTGCTGCCCCCGCTGAACCGTCCTACCCGAATGTTAAAACTGGCCACCCGAATGTGGTCATCTTCTGTCCGAAAGAGGGATTGATGTGAATCGGCCCTTCCTGTGGAAACCAAAGCAGCCAGACAAGTTACAAAGACAATCCCCATATTAAAAAACCGGTTTTTTATTCGCCCCATCGTGTTATTGACCCCATATGAAACATGATTTCCGTACGTTCCAGCCATTCTATTGACCCATCGAGCAGGGGCAATCAATTTCTTCAGTTTTTTTCGTTAAAATCAATAAAAAAGCCGGGCTTAAACCCGGCTTCTGTAAGCTTGTGATTCAGGGGATTATCCATTGGTAATATCGCGAGGATCTTTTCCCTCTTCGACCGCCTGAATTTTTCGGACTCGTCTCATGTGACGGCCCCCCTCGAAATCAGTGCTAAGCCACACCTCAACCATCTTTCTGAGCATGGAGGGGCCGACGAGATCGCCGGACAAACAGAGTACATTGGCATCATTGTGCTGGCGGGAGACCTTAGCGGCCAGTTCATCATAACATAAGGCGGCCCGGATCCCCTTGACCTTATTGGCTGTAATACACATTCCGATGCCGGTTCCGCAGATGAGAATAGCCCGTTCGGCTTTTCCGGTAGCCACGGCCATGGCGGCCTCGTATGCGAAATCCGGATAATCAACGGCCTGCTCTTCTTTATTGGTCAAATCAAGACATTCGTGGCCTAATTGAGCAAGAATCGCCCGAATCTGTTCGCTCGACTTAACCCCGCGGTGGTCATTGGAGACAGCAACCTTCATATCAGTTCATCAATCCTTTCTTTTAGTGCCGCCTGTATCTGCTCGGCACAATTCCTATACGCCGGCAGGCCCCTTCCAATCGGGTCGCTGATATCACCTTTCTGATCGAGCCGTTTTATCCGCTCTCCCAAACCACCGGCCATCTCGCTGCAAGCTTTCGCATGAGCAGAAGTCATCGTAAATATAAAATCGCTCTCGGCTAACCGGTGCGGTATTAACTGCCTGCTTTGATGCTTCTCAATGGAGACTCCAAATTCCCGACAAACGACTTCGGCTTCTACACTCGCAGGCAATCCTTCCATCGCGGCCAAGCCCGCAGATTCAATTGTATATCCGAAATGACTCAGTTCGTCAATAGTACATCCGAATTTATCCGCAAGAATCTTTTGACATAAGCCCTCAGCTATGGGGCTTCGGCATGAATTTCCAGTGCAGACAAACAATATCCGAACTGTCGTCAATCTTTTTATGTCTTCATTTGAGTATACTCCCTCGCGAAGAACCTGTATCCCTGTTGCTCCAAATTTCACAACCGCAGAACTCTTTTTATGAGAGCAGACGTTCTTTCCGCCATCAATTACCAAGTCTATCTTTCCGTCAAAATAGTCTATTGCCTGTTGTGCGGTTGTTGCCGGAGGATGAGAAGATGGGTTTGCACTGGGTGCTACCACGGATATGCCTGTACTTTTTAAGATTTCAGAGCAAAGAGGTAAATCGGGACAACGTATGCCAATGGTTGAATCCTGATACAGGACCTGACATATCTCTATTCCAAGTTTTTTTTCCTGATTCTCCAAGTTTGCTCGATTTAGCTCAAAAACAATAGTAATGGGGCCTGGCCAGGCAAGATTGACCAGTTTTCTGGCGGGAGCCGGAGGATTGGGAACATATCGCAGCAAGTCCTTCTTATCACCAATGTGAAGGGTATAGCGTTTTTCCTGCGGCCGCTGCTTCACTTGATCGAGGCGGTTCAGGGTATCGGTTCGGACACGGGCGGCCAAACCGTAGACTGTCTCAGTGGGGATGGCAGCAATGCCCCCCTGCTCAATACACTGAGCAACTTTGCGGATCAGATCAGCTTGATCCGGTTCAATTTTCAGATATTGTGTTTTCATTATCAAGCCGACTGGCGGACCCATCCGATCCGCAATTTATGCGTGCCATCCTACTTTTTTGCGGGAAAAATGCAACCGCAAAAGAAATTTGACATTTTCCTCGTCTGCCGGTATAGTATCGCGGCTTTTCTAAATGATGTAAAGAATCCTCTCAGAAAAGAGAAAGGACGCGATGGCTATTGTAGTTCAGAAATTCGGCGGGACATCGGTTGCCAACGCCGAGAAGATTCGACGCGCGGCCGACCGTGCGATTGCCTCCTCGAAACAAGGCAACCAAGTGGTTGTGGTGGCATCCGCCCGCGGCAAGCAAACGGATGAACTGGTCGCAGATGCCATCGAGATCAATCCGAATCCGCCAAAGCGGGAGATGGATATGCTGCTGAGCACCGGTGAGCAGCAAACGGTCTCGCTGTTTGCCATGGCCTGTTACGCGCTCGGGCAGAAGGCGATCAGTTTCACGGGCTCGCAGATTCAAATGATTACAGACGATGCCCATACCAAGGCGCGGATTCAAAACATCGGAACCGATCGAATCAAGAAGAAACTGGACGAAGGATTTATTGTTATCGTGGCGGGCTTCCAGGGCGTGGATGAGGAAGGCAATATCACCACACTGGGCCGCGGCGGTTCGGATACCAGTGCGGTGGCCCTGGCGGCGGCCCTGGGAGCCGATACCTGTGAAATCTATACGGATGTGGACGGCATTTATTCCACCGATCCCCGTAAGTACCCAAAGGCCGTAAAGATGAAACAGATCAGCTATGATGAGATGCTTGAACTGGCCAGTCTGGGGGCGGGCGTGATGCACGGCCGGTCCATCGAGTTCGGCAAGAAATACAATGTGAAGATTCATGTGCGCAGCAGTTTGCATGATGAACCCGGAACGTTAATCACTCATGAGGTCGCGAAAATGGAAGGCATTCTTGTATCAGGCGCTACGATCCATAAGGATCTGGCGAAAATCGGCATGATCGGCGTCGATAACCGGCCGGGCAATGCGGCACGGATTTTCACCCACCTGGCCAAAGCAAAGGTCAGCGTCAATGATATTATTCAGACGGAAGTCAGTTCGGAGAAAGCGAATATTTCCTTTACCGTCTCCAAGAGCGACCTGGATTCGGCCCGGCAGGCGATTGAGGATATTCAGGAAACGGTGCATTGCCAAAATGTATTTGTGCGGGAGGATGTAGCGGAGGTTTCGATTGTAGGCGTAGGGATGCGGTCGCATTACGGGGTTGCCGACCGGATGTTCCAGGCGCTGGCGGACGCAGCGGTGAACATTGACTCGATCACAACAAGTGAAATCCGGATTAGCTGCCTGGTGGACCTGGATCACAGCGATGCGGCATTAACGGCCATTTGCGATGCCTTCCAGCTTGATAAGCCCGCCGATAAACGAACGTAAGCAAATCCTTCTTATTGTCAACAGGAAAACCGAGAAGGCATGATGGCTTCTCCAAAGGCCGTTCGATATGCAATGAGTCGTCGAAAGAAGAACGCGATTGTCTTTGTGTTCTTCTTTTTGTTTTTACCGGCAGTTATGGTGGTCGATCACCTGGCCGGTCCGCCGCTTCGGCAGGCCCTTGTTCGGCGGTTTTTCTATACAGAGGATCAAAAAAAATATCATCAGCAGTATTTTTCTGTATTGTCTATCGTTGACGGGGACACACTGGATGTAGATTGGCCGGATGGAAATTCGGCTTTTACACGCATTCGATTGCTGGGCATTGATACCCCGGAAACCCGGCACCCGACGGCCGGGGTGATGTATTTCGGCCCGGAAGCGACCGATTTTACACGATCAATGATTGATGGATCCCGGGTAACGGTATTGTTGGACACGGTTGGCGATCAGCGGGATGTGTACGGACGGCTGCTGGCGTATATTCAAATAGAGGACGGCCGGATTTTAAATGAGGAAATCATCCGGCGAGGATTCGGGTATGCCGATCTTCGGTTTGAACACTCCCAATCCGCTCTTTATGAAGCACTTATGGAAGAAGCCATAGCGTCACAGGCCGGTCTCTGGAAAAAAGCTGTGCGCGATCAATTGCCGCCGTGGCTGCGGCAGAAACGACCCTTGCTTCTTCGCTCTAAAGCCGGAGTACTTTCTACATCCATTTTCAACGAGTGAGAATGACAGTATTCCCGAATAATATCTAAAAAGAGCCGTCCATATTGACGGCATTTCCGTTCGCCGACGCCCTTTACTTCAAGAAAACGCTCCGGGGTTGAAGGTCTTCGCCTGGCGATATCCCGCAGTGAAACATCTCCCAGGATCACATAGGCCGGCAGTCCTCTTTCGCCGGCTATTTGGGACCGCACTTTCCGAAGGGTCTCAAACAATTCCCGATCTACACCGTGCCATGAATCCACGGCTGCCGAAGATCGCCTGGATGGTTTTTGGGCGGGCTTAAGCAGGCGAGGCGTTTCCAGCCCTTTCAGGACACGGCGGCCTTTTTCAGTCACACTCAATACATGATATTGTCCGGTTCTCTCGATATACCCCTGTCCGACCAGTTGACCGATCCAGCCCTGCACAACGGATCCGGGGAATGAGTCAAGCAATCCATACGTACTGAGCCGATCATGGGTATTGTCGCGGATTCTTTTCTCGGTAGATCCGACCAGAACCGCGGCCGTATAGGCCCCGCCAAAATTCTGCCCCAGCCGGAGGATACAGGAGAGGATTTTTTGAGCGGTAACCAGGGCCTCCTCCACATAATCCAGCTCGCCCAGACAGACATCGCAGGCAGCACAATGACTTCTGCCGGAGGGCTGACCAAAATAACTCAGCAAGGCCTGATGCCGACACACCGTACCGGAGCAAAAAGCCGCCATATGATCGAGCTTGACCAGGGCGTGTTCATACGCCTCTTTCGGCATCTCTCGCATCAGAAATTTCCAGACGCCGTAGTCTGCCGCCGAATAATAAAGACAGCATTCCGCTTCCAGCCCATCCCGGCCGGCCCGGCCGCTTTCCTGCTGGTAATGCTCAAGAGACTTGGGCATCCCCGCATGGAGTACATAGCGAACATTGGATTTGTCGATTCCCATGCCGAAAGCAATCGTCGCCACAATCGTGTCAATTTTTTCCCGCATGAATAAATCCTGATTTTTCTTTCGATCCGAATCCGTCATACCGGCATGATACGGGGCAACTCGATACCCCAGGTCGATCAACTGCCCGCACACGGAATCCACATCTTTTCGACGAATACAATAGACAATACCGGAATTCCCTTTTTGGCGATCCAGCACAGCACGGATTTGACGAACCAGATTCTGACGCGGAAAAACCTTATAGATTAAATTGGGGCGATCAAATGATCCAACCAGCACGGATGGATTTTTGAGACGCAGTTGCTCGGCAATATCACGTCGTACCGGCTCCGTCGCTGTCGCCGTATAGGCACCCACAGGAATATTCGGAAACACTTCCTTCAGCCGTCCCAACTGGCGATACTCCGGGCGAAAGTCATGCCCCCACATGCTCACACAGTGGGCCTCATCCACCGCGATATAGGATACCTTTGCGTTCTGAAGTTTTCGAATTACTCCTTCGAATAAGAGCCGTTCCGGGGAAAGATAAAGAAGCTTGAGGGCCTGTTTCTGAATCTTCTTGAACACTTCGCCCTGTTCATCTGCCGGCAGAGAGCTGTCCAAACGGGCCGCGGGAATACCGGACTCCGTCAAGGTGTCTACCTGATCCTTCATCAGGGAGATGAGGGGACAAACCACTACCGCCATGCCGGGCATTGTAAGGGCCGGGGCCTGGTAGCACAGCGACTTGCCGCCTCCGGTCGGCAGTACCACAAGGCAATCCCTTCCGGTGCGCAGACTGCCCATCGCTTCTTTCTGCAAAGGCAGAAAATCGTGATACCCCCAATGCTTTCCCAAAACCTCTATGAGCTTCTGCATCATGTTTGATGGCCTCCCGGTTCGCCTTCCATCGAATCTGCGGGGCTGTGCGCTCCCGCTTCTTGTATTCAAAACGGAGAGGGCGGGATTCGAACCCGCGGTAGGGACAAGCCCTACACAGCCTTTCCAAGGCTGCTCGATCAGCCACTCCGACACCTCTCCATAAGATTACAGATACGACATGTCCTGTATCTGCAAGAACGCCCTATCTTAGCGGAACCGGAGTGTTTTGTGAAGAGAAAATCGCCCTGAATCCGGAAAGTTTTACCGTATGCCTCTATGGCATTTCGGCGGTACGGCGGCGAAGTTTTGTTTGTGGGTTAACCACCATCAAACTCGGAATAAAAAGCAATCCCGGCAGGACCAGCGAAAGCAGGAAAACAATCCGGTAGCTGCCTCAAAGATCGCGAATCAAGCTGAAGAAAAAAGGGCCCATCGCGCTGGCAAAAACGAGCATGGAGATCGACAGGCCGCTGATGGCTCCCAAATGCGCACGGCCGTAATAACGAGGCCAGGTAATCGTCAGCAGCAGGCCGAAAATGCCTCCGGAAACCCCGTATCCGGCCGCAAAAAGGACTTTTCCCAATAACGAGGAAAAATTAAACAAGCCGAGGGCAGCCGTACACTGAAACAGAAGGATGGTTAAAAGCAGCCATTTGAGGCGTATTTTATCGCTGATCCAACCTGTAATTAAGGCGGCCGCTACACTGATCAGGCCGATGATAGGGAATACGGCAAAGGCCCGGTCGCGGCCGAGTCCGACCTCGGCAGCCATTGAGGTCATGTGAAAGGTCACAGCCGTCATAAACAGGGCCTGCCAGCCGGTGGCCGCGGAGAAGATCCAGAACGGCAGTGTGCGAAGGGCTTCGGCCCGTGTAAATTCTTTCACGGTTTCCGGAACGCGGCAGGCGTCTTTTGTGTCTTTATCCGAGTCATCCCGGCCGTCCATGATCAGACCACACTGCTCAGGATTGTCGCGATAAAAAAGCCAGCCAAACAAAGCCATTCCGAAACCGATTGCCGCGGCCAGCACGCGATAGGTCTGCTGCCATCCAAGGGAGTGGAACAGCGTATTCAGAAAAGCCGGGGAGGCATTGAAGGAATAGGACACGAAGACGTTGCTGATGCCTGTTGCCAGGCCGCGACGATGATTAAACCATCTGGCGATCATCACTCGAGAAATCATCGTCAGACAACCCTGTCCAAAAAAGCGAATCAGAAGAAAAGCAAGAGCCGCGAAAATTATGCTTCCATATACCGGGCTGCCGAAAGACGGAATTGCATCGATATGGCTCATCAGGTACAAACTGGCCCCCAGGCCCAAGGAACTGACTGTAATCATGACCCGGGCGCCGAGGCGGTCCGTCAGGGTGCCGGCAAACGGCAAGAACAGACTGCTGGCAACAGTCCCGAACAGATAGGCGGCGCTCAATTGCGTGCGAGACAGGCGCAGGGTTTCGATCAGTTTATCGGTAAATACGCCGACGCCGATGGTCTGGCCAGGAATGCTGGCGACGGTGCCGACTGTGGCGGCGGTTAGAATAAACCACCCATAGAAAAACGGCCATTTGCCCGGCGCAAACGGGAAATTAGCCCATTGGGTCTGTTTTTGCAGATATTTTTGTTTCATGCTCACTCTTATGGTTCGTTTTGCTATCGCTGATTCAGAAAGAGTGTGCATACCCTGATTTTGATGCGGAGTCAAAGAAAAAGTCGCAGCATGGATCGGGCGGGCTATTGTTCAAGGCGTCTGCGGGCAAAAAAACCGGACAACTGGCTTGCGCATGGCTCGGCCAGCACGCCGGCGGTCACCTCCAACCGGTGGTTCAGCCGCGAATCCTGGACGATGTTATATAAACTCTTTACGGCGCCGGTCTTGGGGTCGTCCGTGCCGTAGACCAGCCGGTCCAGCCGGCCGAGGACCAGCGCCCCGGCGCACATGGGACACGGCTCAAGGGTAACATAGATCGTGCAGCCGACCAGCCGCCAGTTGCCGATGGCCTCGGCCGCCTGCGTCAGGGCGATAATTTCCGCGTGGGCAGTCGGGTCATGGAGCTGCTCTCGCTGATTATAGGCCTTGGCGATCACACGATTTGCGTGGACGATCACACAGCCGATCGGCACATCGCCGTTTTCCTCAGCGATACAGGCCTGATCCATCGCCATACGCATATACTGTTCATCCATCGAATGTAAGCTGATCTGATCCATCGCGGATAAAGTATAACCAAAAGCAATAAAAAAAGCCACCCTAAAACAGAGTGGCTTTATCGCGAACAATTGACGTTGCGCATCCCGGCTCAGGAATCATCCTGTCAGCATCGTCTCCGCCGCAGGGACAGGAGACCGCCCAGTCCCAGCAGCAGCATCGTGGCCGGTTCCGGGATCTCTTCAAGATTGATCCCTTCATACCAGGTTCGATCATACCAGCCGCCTCCCGGCAGGTCGTCAATGTACACCTTGATCTGTCCGTTGGCATCCGCTTCGATCTGTCCAACCGAACCGGTGAATACCCAGCGGTCACCATCCTGGAGGTCGCCTACTCTCGTGCCGGGAATTCCGACTTCCCCCGTACGGTCATACAGAATCATGCTCTCCAGCGAAAAACCTGCACGAACATTCCAGTTCTGAGAGTTTGAAGACCAATAAACAACATCTACCTGATAAAGCTGTCCGGGAGTCAGTCCGGAAGCCGTTGTGACGATGGCCACGCAGTCTTCAGCACCGCTGCCGGTACCACTGGCCTCAAAAATGTCTTTTGTAGCGCCATTGAAAACACCATCCTGATCGTAGCCGAACGCCCTTCTTCCCCACAGGCCGTCCTCAAGGGTATCCGAGATCCACCATGCATCAACCTCCCCGTCACTGGCCCGGGCCGTATTCCCCCCGGCACCGCCTTCGGCGTCCACATAAACCAGCGCCTGGGCCTGCCTACACAGCAGTCCCATGAACAGGAACATAACCATTACCTTTTTCATCTCTGATTCCTCCAAAAAAAGTGCCGTTTCTTTATCTTTCCGAACTCAACTGACCCATCCGCTTCACACAGTGCAAATCACACTTCACGCGTTTTTTTAAATCCCATCCAGGCAATCCGAAGTCGGCAGCAGGGTACACTGCATCCACCGGGAAGCCATTTCCGAAAAATCACAAAGATCCACCCGGCAATCCGGGGTCTTCTGAGGTCCCGTCAAATCCCATGGCGGAGACGCCGTGCACAGAGAAGTCTGCGGATCGATACCGCTGTCAAGCCAGCCCTGCATAAACAGATTCAGGTCCTCCAGGTCGATTCGGCAATCCGGATTGAAATCATACGGGTCCAGCCGGTAACAGGATCTGTCCTGCTGATAGAGCAATTCGATGGTCTGCTCATCCATGGCAAAACTGTAAATCCGCACTTCATCAATCAGCCCCTGCCAGTATCGCGGGGCATCGGAGCGGCTGCCGATATACACCGGGTCGGCCAGTGCGTTAACCGGCTGGGCCGCCGCGGTCGAGGCATCCAGCACGCCATCAACATACAGTGTGATGCTTTGGCCGTCATAGGTTGCCGCCAGGTGGTGCCAGTTTCCGTCCACCACCGTGATATCACCGTTGGCCTGGTATTCATAATCAGGTGAGTTAAAATGAAAAGAGACATAGTCGGTCGCATTATTTCTGCACAGCCGCCAGGACCAGCGCCCTTTGCCTATTACGGAGGCCCAGGCCGTACTCAGGCCGCTGGTTTTAACCCAAACTGAAATCGTTCCGCCTTCAGCGAGTGTCAAATCCGCGCTGTTCTGACAATTCAAATGGCTGCTGCCGTTGAACACGGCCGCCTGCCCCAGATGGCCGGCCGCAAATGAGAAACTGCCGGCGGGCAGCGCCTCATAGCCGTTGCCCGTCACATCCGTATAGGCCTCATCCAGGGGCCAAAAGGCCGACAACTCCGCAAGCATCAGTGTCGCCGATGCGGAAACGGCCGAGCCGGCGGAATTGGAAACCACGCAGTAATACTGGCCCAAATCGGAGGATTGAACAGGGCTTAGAGTCAACGTATCGGAATTGTCCCCGACTTGCGTATCCGAACCGCCGGGATTCGCTTTGTACCAGGTATAAGCCAGCGGGGCAAGCCCTTCGGCCTGCACCGAAAAGGTCGCCTCTCTTCCGATCGGGGCCGCTGTCGAGTTCGGATGCCTGAGAATCTCCGGCTCGTTGGAGACAATCGGCTCCGGATCGAACAGGCCCACGATCTGCGTATTATAATTGGTATAGGTGTAATAGCGGCCTGTCATCCACAGCAGAATTGTCTGCGGGTGATCCCAGATCGGCACAATCGGCCGAAGGTTGTCAACGGCTGAATTCTTGGTGATATATTCCCAGGTCCAGTCCCGGCCGAAGTTCGATGTAGTTCCGCGAAAGATTTCATAATGCCGCTGCCCATCGGCTGCACTGATCAGGGCCTGGCCGGTGACCGGATGGACATCGGCCGAGATATAGACGACATTGGGATTCTGCGGGTCCAGCGCGGCCAGCCCGCTGTAATCGGCTTCGGCGGCATACAGGGCGCTTCCGGCATAGGCCATTTCGTGGACATGCCAGGTGGCGCCGTCCCAGCGGGCATAGAAATACCGCAAGTCATTCATATCCTGATACATCTGAACGGAAAAAATCATATACGGGTTGCCGGCGCTGTCCAGATGAAGGTCCGTCGTCCAGGCGACGTTATCGGCCCCGCCCTGGTACACCTTTGTCAATTCTTCCGGATACACCGGGGCCGCGCTGAGGTCTTTTATTTTGATCCCATCCGAACCGTAGATTCCCCCCTGGCAGATAAACCCGTGATAAATGCTGTTGTTGTAATCTCTGGGGTGGCCTTCCGTAGCGATGAAATGAATCGTATCGACGTTATTGGAGGCGTATTTGAGATACGGCCGGTGACCGTCCTTGCGAATCAGGTGGCCCCCGTAGGACCAGGACTGGCCGTGGTTATCCGAAATAATATAATTCGGATTGTAGTTTTCGCCCCTGTAAAAATCATAAATGCGCCCCTCGTCGCTGAGCCGGAAGACATTGGAATAACACACGGAACTGCTGCGGGAAACCGACGCTTCCGCATTCCAGGAAGTGGTATCGTAGGGATTGGTCGTCATGCGGTATCGAATTAGCGAATCGCCGCTGTGTTTGGAATACATGGCCAGCAGGCGCCCGTCGGGCAGCGGCAGGAAGGCCGCCGTATTGTGATCGTCCGCCTGCAGATTGTCATGCAGCGTGCTGCGCAGGAGGGTCTGTGCGGCCAGATCGTATGTGACCACCTCGATATCGCCGCTTCGGCTGCTGCCGCCGGTCCCCGACCCATTGGCGACCGAGGCGATAATCAGTTGATCGTCATGCACGATGACGCGTTCATCCTGATACCAGCACCATCCGCCGTTGTCATTAAACACAATAGGATCCGCCGCCGCCAAAGAACCGGTTATTCCCCAGATTCCCCATACGAAAGCCAGACACAGGAAGCATACTCTCTGATTCATCATCCTCTTTCCTTTTAAGTTCACAATTTCAATGGATCCGCAGGTCTGCCGGAGACAGACAGGTGTCCCCGGCAGGCCTGTTCCTTATTCCCTGTCTATGGAGCGTAAATCCGGTTGCTCTGGAGCCAGGTATCGGCAAAGATCGCAAAATCGGACAGGCCGATACGGCAATCCCCGTCAAAATCATACGGAAGAGTCAGCTCGTTATTACAAATCCAGTCGCCTCGAACGGCCAGGTAATCCAGCGCAATCTGCTCGGTGGTTCGTGCATAGTTGTAAATCTTCAGATCATCGATCAGGCCGTTGAAATAGGGGTCATCAAACTGGCTTTTGCCGAGATAATTCAGGGTCGGACGGATATCCATCGGATCCAGTGTTACCCCGGTATTCGTCTGGATCAGTTCCCCGTTTACATACAACCTCGCCGTATCGCCGCGCAGCGTAACGGCCACATAGACCCACTGCTCAACAGGCATCGGCGCTGTCTCGACACGCTGCTCGCTGCCGCCTCCGCCGGTGGTAATCGCAAAGCGCAGGTTGCCGCCGCCGGAAATCGGAGACAGGAACAGATACTCGCTCGTATTATTTCCAAAATCAAGAATGCGCTGCCAGTTTGCGCCGCCGTTCCAGGTAATCCAGGCGGCAAGGGTCAGGTCTTCATAATCGGCCACGCCCGCGGCAAGTACCGCATACTGGCCGTTCGGGTCATTGGTTCCGTCATTGTCAAACCGTAAACTGTAGCTGCCCACGGCCGGATCGGGTACGTTCGTATCCAGCGTCGGAATGCCGACAACCGCGTCATCGCCGGTTAAAACGAGGTCATAGTCGCCAACGACATCCGGAGTAATCGTTTCATCGCCGACCACGCTGACCACTTCCATCGGATAATAACTCATGAGCCGATAGGTCAAAAGCCGGCCCGCTCCCTGCCCGGTTTCTTCATTGATGCTTGAATCAGACCCGGCGGCATTGGAGCCGATGCAGTAATAGTACCCTTCGTCCGCAGGCACCACGTCGTGAATAGTCAGGGTATTCGTCGAAACGCCGTCGTATTTTTCATCATCAGGCAGCGGGTCGGGATCGCCGAGTTTATACCATGCATAGGATTCAATATTGATTCCGGCGGCCGACATCTGGACATCCACCGTGCCGTCGCCTTCCACGGCCGTATAGGCCGGTACGACCGGGCTGACGACAGGGGCCTCCGGCACGGTCACGAAACTCCACACCGGACCGACCGCCCGAAGAGAACCCGTCCCGCCGGGCAGGGTATTGGGTTCATACGTATCGATCCTCCAGTAATACACGGTTTCATACTCCAGAGTGCCGGGGTCATACGGAAGACTCAGCGTTGAGACCTCCTCAAAGTCGAGCTTCTTGTATTGCGGTTTCAGAGCCAGGTTGGGCTCGTTTTCGGTTCCCAGGTACAGGTCGATATACTCCACGTTGGAATCGAGAACGGTCCAGCTCAGGTCTTCGGTCACCGGCACCGGGTTCTCCCCTGCCGGATCGTCGGGCGGGGTCGGGTCGCTGGCAACGCTGAATTTTTCAACCAATAAACCGTCATACCACGTGCGGTCGTACCAGCCCCCCTGGGAAGAATCCGAGGGCTTATCATTAATATACACCTTGATTTGCCCGTTCTGATCGGCCTCCGCATACCCTACAAATCCCGTGTATTCGGCCCGGTCTCCCTCCGTTTTTTCGGTGGGCGTTCCCGCCGTTGCCCCATCGGCCCCGAGCCGGTCATAAAAACGCGATGTTTCGGAATCAAAGCCCGCCCGAATCGACCAGTTCTGGCTGGTGCTCGACCAGAAAACCACATCCACCCGATACATCGATCCCGGGTTCAAGTCGGTAATAGTCGTCACGATCAATACCGCATCCTCCTGCTCGCTGCCGGTTCCGCTGGCCTCGAAAATATCATTATCCGGCGTTCCAAGCTCAAAATTCGGATTGTTGGCAAAACCGGTTCGCCGCCCCCACAAGCCGTCCGGGGCCGTCGCGGAGGTCCACCAGGCATCCACATGGCCGTCGCTGGCCCGAACGGTGTTGCCGCCGGCCCCGCCTTCGGCGTCCACGTAAACAGGGGCCGCCTGTCCCACTGAAACAATCAGAAATACAAAAAGTACTTGTGTCAGCATTTTCATCTCGTTCTCCTTTCAAAAAAGTATAACCGTACCGGCCTTTGATAAACGATTCTGATGTCTTTCTTCCGCCGGATTTTTTACACAATTACCCGATTTCCTGATCCTGCTCTTCTCTGCAAAAATTACGGTTTTCCCGCCTCGTACATCTCACGAATTTCTCCCTCCGAAAGAACCCGCTTGAAAATCGCCATCTCGTCGATCAAACCATGAAAGGCCGCATAGCCGAACGTCTTCCCGCCGGCCGCCGGGACATCCCCGATAAAGAGTCTGGCGGAAACCGGCTGGATTGTCGAGACAAAGGGCACCGATTCAAACAACGTCCCGTTTATATAAAAACGAACCGTTTGCGTGTCATGGGTCACCGCCAGGAACGTCCATTCCGAGGTCCAGCGGTACTGCCCGGAGGAATAGACCACCGGAGAAAACGCATCATCCGTTCGCAGGAATTGAAGTTTTCCCGCATAATAGGGGTCTTCTTTCGAAAAACATCCGAATTGGTAATTGATCCCTTCCTCCGTCCGGCAGGAATACAGATGTCCGCCCTTATTGGATTCCGGGCAGCGAACCCACGCGGCCAGCGTAATCTGCCCCGTCAAGTCCAGTTCCGAAGACGGGCCTGCCGAAACACAGTTGCGATGTGCCCGGTCAAACTGCAGCGCCGCCTTTTCCGGCCATCGGCCGGAGGTCCAGGACGGATCGGTAAAATTGGAAATGCCGAAGGTGCCGCCGAAAGTTCCACTCAATGTCCCTTCTCCGCTGACGGCATAATTCGAGAGGGTATTTTGAAACGCATCCGTTTTCAGAAACGGATAATAAAGAACCAGGTCCGGATTCCTGCGAACCTGATAGGAATAAGCCAGCCATCGCTGGTAGGCAGAACCCTCGAGAGCCGTATATTTGACATCAAACTCCTCAGAGCGAACAAACAGGTTGGACAGGTTTTCCTTCCTCCGAAGTCGTCCTTCCGCATCCGCGAGCCCCCCCTGCCCCCGGCTCAGTTTCAGAACCTCCCCGGCCCGCAGGGGATCACTGCCGGATCGAAGTTCCACCTGCCCGTCATAGACTTCGGTCAGGGTGCGGTTGTCCGGATCCACATAAACACCGAATTCCGTCCCGAAATCAACCACACTGGCCGAAGAAGTTCGGACGATATAGTGATTAGCGCCGGGTTTTATCTTCACGGTAAGGCGGCCTTTTCGTAAAAACAGTTGCGAATCAGACTCTAAATCCACCTCCACCGGGGCCTCCAGGATAAGCTGCGATCCGTTCTGGGTGTAAATTTCCGCATAGCCCTCAACCAGCCCCAGCGGCCCGGCATACAGATCGTTTCCCGGGGCAATCTGACCGGCGGTGAGTTTCCATTTCGCGGCGATGGTTTTATTCAACCGGCCCACGACGGGCTCCGATGCGGCCGGAAGAAAATAAGCATACGCAATCAGCAGAAACAACGCCGCCGATGAAAGAATCAGTGAATAAATCGATAACTTGCTGATTTTCGAGGTTGTTGTTGGGGCCGCCTCTCTGTTGGATTCAGGTTCCGGAAGGGGTTTTTCAATCGCGATGGATTCGGCGGTCTTCTCCGTGTCGGCCAGGGCCCTCCAGAGTTCCATATCCAGGCCGCTATCTTCCAAAGCCGCGGGCTCTTCCGATCCTTCATAGGTTCGTAAATGCGTTACAATAGCCATATACTCCGCATACAGCAGCAGGGCCTGCGGATCTTCTCGAAGGATACGCTTGAGCACCGAAAACTGCTCCGGGGTAATGGTTCCTTCCACCGAAGCGGTAATCAATTCATAAAATTGAATAAAGGAGTGCGTATTCATGATTCCAGCCCCCATGCCAGCAGGGTTTTTCGTATGCACGACTGCAGCAGAAAATAAATAAATGACATCTGCTTATACAGGGTAGGCAGGGAGCGGTCGGTCTGCCGGGCAATATCCGCGATGGATTCCTTTTGAAAATATTTCCTGTGAATCAGTTTTGAGTCCTCGGGGTTCAGTTTTTTCAAACAGCCGGTCAGGGCCGCCCGGCGTTCATGTAAGTTTTGGGTGACCTTTTCATTGGCGGCACAAAGATGATCCAGCAGGTCTTCATCAAGGCGGAATTCCTGTTTTTTGGTCCGGTAGTAATTGGAAATCTTGTACCGGGCGATTTGCCGTGCCCAGGCCCAGAAATTCGTGCCCGGCTCAAACGTGTCAAACTTCTGCCACATTAAAGAGGCCGTTTCCTGCAGCAGATCCTCCGCTTCAGAATAATTCGGCACAAGGGTAATAATAAAACTGAACAAGTGGTTATTGTGCCTCAAAAAAAGCTTCAAAAATGTATCTTTTGTCTCCATTAAATATTCTGCGCCCACCTCTCATTTGTAATTGAATTACTTCTCCAATAGTAATATGTAATGAAAAACGCAACCTTGTCCGTTTTTTTTATCTTTTTTATTTTATTTATAACTGCTTTCCATTTATAGACTTATATTGATTCCACGGACTTGATTCAAGAATTTGTCTTCATTTTATGACAAGGGGGACAGGAAATCTCACAAATGGCCCTCCCAGGTTGTGATCTGCCTGTATCACGGCAGGCGAGCCGAGGCCTGGCTCAGCTTCTCAAAATGGGCAATCCGGACACCGTTGGCATAAACCAGTAAATCTCGGCCGCGGCCGGATCACGCCGGCCGGTCATTCGTGATGATGAATAATTTTTTCCTCGATGCTCTTCTCGACATCATGGGCTTTTTCCTTCGTCCACTGCACAGCGACATAAAAGACCGGGATCATAAACACACCCAGCAAGGTGGCCAGAATCACCCCGCCGAAGACGGAGGTTCCAATCGCCCTGCGGGCGGCCGCCCCGGCCCCGGTCGCCAGGGTCAGGGGAATCATGCCCAGACCCGTTGTCAAAGCAGTCATCAGGATGGGCCGAAACCGAAGCCGGGCCGCTTCCACCGCCGCATCCGTAATGGAGGCCCCTTCTTCATGAAGCTGCTTGGCAAACTCCACCAGCAGAATCGACGTTTTGCAGACAATACCAATCAGCAGGACAATGCCCATCTGCGTATAGATGTTATTGTCATACTGCCGCAGCCAGGTAAACCCCGCCGCTCCGAGCAAACCCAGCGGAACGGCCAGCACGATCGCCAGCGGAATCGACCAGCTTTCGTACTGGGCGGCCAGAAACAGGTACGCAAACAGCGCCGCCAGCAGAAATAAAGAAACCATTTTCCCGCCGGCCTCGATCTCCTGAAGACTCAGACCTGACCATTCATATCCCAATGAGGAAGGCAGGGTCTCATCGAGCAGATTCTGCATATGGGCAATCGCCTGGCCGGAACTGTAGCCGGGCTGGGCATTGCCCGTGATGGTTGTCGAAGGATAAAGATTGTAATGGGTCACACTCTGCGGACCGACAATGTCGCGTACGGTCGCCAGAGTACGAATCGGCACCATCTGGCCGTGCCGGTTGCGGACCTCCAGCCGGCCGATATCCTCCGCCGCAGTGCGAAAGGACGGCTCGGCCTGGGCAATGACCTTAAAGGTTCGTCCGAACAGGTTGAAGTCGTTGATATACGAGCTGCCCAGGTAAGTCTCCAGTGTGCTGAAGACGCTGTGCAGCGGCACCTCAAGGGTCTGCGCCTTGACACGGTCGATGTCGAGATACAACTGCGGAACCGTCACCCGGAGCGTATTATTCAGCCGGGTAACCACCGGGTCGTTCATTGTCTGATAAATCAGGTCATCACCCGCCTGGGCCAGCGCATCCAGGCCGGCTCCCCCGCGATCCTGAATTTTTACCTCGAATCCGCCGGTCATGCCAAGCCCCATAATCGGAGGAGGAGACAGCGCCAGGCAAAACGCGTCGGGGATCATAAACAATTGACCCTGAATCCGTTCGGCGATTTTGCTGACATGCAGATCGGGGCTTTGTCGCTGAGACCACGGATCCAGGTTGACAAAGCAGGTGCCTCCATTGGGCATAATGGCCCCGTCCAGCAGCGAAAAACCGCCGACGGTCACATGCTCCTTAACGCCGGGCGTATTGTTTAAGATGGCATCCACCTGGTCCATCACCTCTTCCGTACGGCGCAGGGTGGCCCCGTCCGGCAGCCGAACCCCGATAAAAATCGTCCCTTCATCTTCTTCCGGAAGAAAACCGGTCGGCAGTGTTTTAAACCCGATAATGCTCAGCGCCGTGATCACCACGAACAGCACAATCGCCACGGCCGTCCGGCGAAGAATTGATTTTACAGCCCCGGCATAGAGCGAGGTGGTCTGCCGCATGAATCGGTCAAACAGGCGGAACAGGAATCCTTGTTTTTCCTCGGCGCTGCGCAGAAGCAGGGCGCAGAGAGCGGGACTGAGCGTCAGGGCATTGAGCGTGGAAAAACAGACCGCCACGGAAAGCGTAATGGCAAACTGCTGATAGAGACGTCCGGTTATCCCGCCGGCCAAAACGGTCGGGGCAAACACCGCCAGCAAAACCAGCGTGGTAGCAATGACCGGGCCGGTGATCTGACGCATGGCTTTTTGGGCGGCTTTTTTGGACGATAGTTTTTCGTCGGCAATCAGCCGGACGCAGTTTTCCGTCACCACGACGGCGTCATCGACCACAATCCCGATCGCCAGCACCAGCCCGAAAAGAGAAAGCGTATTGATGGACATGCCCAGTGCCAATAATACAGCCAGCGTACCGATCAGCGAAACCGGAATGGTCACCGCCGGCACCAGCGTGGCCCGCCAGTCCTGCAAAAACACATAGACCGTCAGTACCACCAGCACCACCACAAGAATGAGTGTCTGGAACACTTCCCGCAGAGATTCCCGGATAAACAGCGTCGGATTATAAGGCACCTCGAAGGTAAGCCCTTCAGGAAATGTTTTTGACAGATCCGTCAGCGCCTGACGAACACCGCTGACGACATTGAGGGCATTGGCCTGCGGCGTCGGATAAATTCCCACCGCCACCGCCGGAATCCCCTTGTGCTTAACATACCAGAAGTAGTTCTGGGCACCCAGTTCAACCCGCGCAACATCCTTGACCCGCAAGAGTCGCCCGTCCGGCTCGGTACGCACAATAATGTCTTCAAACTCCTCCACGGTGCTCAGGCGGCCGAGCGTCTTGATGGTATATTGAAACTGCTGATCCGGCGGACTGGGCATGCCCCCGATCTGACCGGCGGCGACCTGTATATTCTGCTGGCGGACTGCATCCAGCACGTCCCCGGTGGTCACCTGCCGCGCCTTGAGATGCTCGGGGTCCAGCCACAGACGCATCCCGTAATCCTTGCCGCCGAAAATTTCAACCTTGCCGACACCCGGCACACGCGAGAGCACATCCTTGATCCGCAGGTTGATATAATTACTCAGGTAGATTTCATCATAGCGGCTGTCCGGCGACAAGAAACTGATGATCATTGTGAAATTCGTCGATTGCTTCTGGGTAACAATGCCGTAACGTTTCACTTCTTCAGGCAGCATAGGCTCGGCCGTAGCGACGCGGTTCTGCACCAGCACCGTCGCCATATCAATGTCCGTGCCCACCTCGAACGTAACGGTCATCATCATCATGCCGTTATCACTGCTGCTCGAAGTCATATACAGCATCCCATCCACCCCATTGATGGCTTCCTCCAGCGGCGTCGCTACGGTCTGGGCAATCACTTCGGCGCTGGCGCCCGGATAGGAGGCCTCTACCGATACCGTTGGGGGAGTAATGTCCGGGGTTTTTTCCACCGGCAGCAGCGGCAGAGAAATCAGCCCGACCAGAACGATCACAATCGAGATCACACTGGCAAAAATCGGTCGATCAATAAAAAATTGGCTAAACATAGGAAATTCCTGTTATCAATCCCGAAAGAGAAATCATTTCATTTTTACTCATTATGGAGCGGATTCCGTTTGACCCGGCATCCCCGGCGGCGGACCGTCCCCGGTCATCGGCACAATCGGAATCCCCGGCCGGGCCATGTAAAAGCCCCCGGCCAAAACCATTTCGCTGCCGTCCAGTCCCTCGTAGACAACCCGTAAGCCGTTGACAGCCGGTCCCAGCGTCAAATCACGGCGCTGCAGCACGTTGCCTTCCCCAACGACCAGCACATATTTGCCCCCCAGGTCGGTCATCACGGTTTTTTCCGGTATCAGCACCGCACCGGGCCGCTGAACAGTCGGCACCCGCACCCGCACAAACATTCCCGGCAGCAGCGTTTCGGATTCATTCGGCAGCTTTCCCCGGACATAGACCGTCCCGGTTTTTGGATCTACGGTATTGTCTAGGTAGTCAATCACCCCTTCAAGCGGATAGTCTTTTTGTTGGGGCAGGCCCACCTCGAAAGAAAGCGGCTCTGCGCCAGGCCCGCCCTGGAGCCGTTTCAATAAATCACCTTCCAGAATCGATTCGCTGATATAGAAATATACATAAATCGGCTGAGTCCGCATGACCGTCGTCAGCACCGGCTGCGAAGAAGGGCCCACAAGATTGCCGACATCTGCCAGGTGTCGGCCGATACGCCCGCGAATCGGACTTCGGATTTCGGTATAGCTCAAGTCCAGTTCGGCACTCACAAGCGCTGCGCGTGCGGCCAGGACCGAGGCGGCCGCCATATCACGGGCCGCGCGGCTGCGGGTCAAATCCTGCTGGCTGACCGCATTGGTCTCAATGGCTCTTTCAATCCGTTCCAGGTCCGAGCGGGCCTGCTCCAGCTCCGCCTGGGCGGCCTTCAGCCGCGCCTCCGCCTCGTCACGGCGGGCCGCAAACGCTTCCGGCTCAATCGTAAACAAAAGCTGCCCGGCTTCCACGATACGGCCGTCGGTAAAATGAATCGCCTGCAAATAGCCCTCCACGCGGGCGCGGATGTCCACCGAATCAACCGCTTCCGTCGTCCCCGTAAACGTATGCGAATCAAATATATCCTGAATCACGCAGCGAGCCACCGGCATCGGCATCGGTCCCTGCTCAGGGGCCTCAGGGGGCCGGACGGTCATTCGTTTAAAAAGGAAATAAGCGCCCGCCGACACAAGGGCCAGCACCACAATCGCTGTAATCAGTTTCTTCCCCTTCATGGGAATCGTGTCCTTTCTTGATAGGGATTATGAGTTCGAGTGGATTGTTTCAGGTTCATTCGGATCGGTTATCGGCCCGTTTAAGACATCGGCATCGGGATCCCATCCGCCGCCGAGGGCCTTATACAACCGAATCAGGTTCACAACAACCGCTCCCTCGCTCGAAGCCAGGCGATCCTGCAGACGAAAGAGGGTGCGCTGCGCATCAAGCACGTTCTGAAAATCCGTCAGGCCGCTGCGATAGAGCGACTGAACCAGCCGAACCGATTCTTCCGAGGCCTTTACGGACCGCAAGAGGGCCTCCTGTCGCGCTGTTTCCTGTAAATAGGCCGCCAGGGCAACCTCCGCTTCTTCCACGGCCCACAAAACCGTGCGTTCGTAATGGACCAGTGCCTGGCGGGTTCGTGCCTCTTCCGCCCGGACCAGACTGCGGAGCCGACCGCCTTCAAAAAGATTCCATCGCAGCCCGGGACCGTAGCCGTAACTCTTACTCGCCCAGCGGCCCAGGTCCGAAAAATGTTCGGCCTCCAGATGGAATGATCCTGACAGGGTAAAGGAGGGGTACAACTCCGCCGCGGCAACGCCGATCCGTGCCGTTTGGGCCGCCAGCAGCCGCTCGGCCTGCCGGATATCCGGACGCCTCCGCAGCAGGTCAGCCGGAAGACCGGCCGGAAGTTCACCGACAGTCGGCATCGGACTGGAGCCGAATCCTTCGGTAGCCAGGTGAAATTCCTGCGGATAATGTCCAAGCAGAACCGCCAAACGGCTGATGGCCTCCTTCTCGGCCAGGTACAGCAGCGGCAGATCCGCTTCCGTATCGGCCAGATTCTGGCGGGCCTGGGCCACATCCAGTTCCGGGGCAATCCCGACATCATAGCGATTCTGAGTCAGATCGAGCGTTTCCCGCTGGGCCTGGATATTATCCAAAGCATACTGAACCCGAAGCCGGGCTGTCCGCAATTCAATGTAGGTCGCCGCCACCTCGGCATACAGGGAAACCTGAACCGCCCGGCTGTTTTCTACCGACGCTTCCAGCGCGGCCTGGGCGGATTCAACCGAACGCCGAATGCCGCCGAACAAATCGATTTCCCAGCCGGCGTCAAATCCGGTCGAATAAAGCCCCTGATCCGAACTCGTGCCGGGAATGGAAAAGGCGGTATGTTCACTTTCCCGGCTTCGGGTATAAGAGCCGGTCAAATCAACGCCGGGATAATTTCGACCGGCTGCGTAATCGCGAAGGGCGCGGGATTCTTCAATGCGATAGATCGATTCAGCCAGATCCGGATTGCCCAGCGACGCCTGTTCAATCAGGTCATCCAAAACCGGATCCTGCAGTGTGGCCCACCAATTTTTCAACACATCTTCCGAAGGAACTTGCGGTAGCTCCAGATCACTCCAACCTTCGGGCAGCGTCAACGCCGGTTCCTGGTAATCAGGCCCCACCGTACAGCCGGCCGGCCAGAGCCCGCAGACAATCAAAACCAGAAATCTTCGGAATATTTTGTGACTCTTCGGTCGCATTCCTGTCTCCCTTTTGCATCATCATGCCGTCACGGCAGAAATGCAGGATTCCCCAGCATGGATACTGAGGAACCGGTTCTTTTCCACAAACGAATATTTCAAACAACTGTTTTAATCGGTACTCTAAAAAAATACCCTTTTCATGTCAAATGAATTTTATCGAAAAAAAAACCGAATTTTCCAAAACATCAGGGACTGATCGGTTTGTCTTCCCGGCTCCCGCGCACAGTTTTTAAAACCGGATTTTCGGAGTCTTCTTCTCCGTCCAAATTCGGATCGGCCGTTTTCCAAATCAGGCAGGAACCGTCTTTGCGGTCCGGTTTCGGCCCGGGATGATCGGCAAAAACGCCCCCGCTCTCCGGATCGATACGAAGATGCCGATGGGTTGCCAGCGACATCAGGATCAAATCCCCATAGACATTTTCCATCCATTGGAACGTTTCCGCATCGGTCGGCTCTCCCTTTTTCAAACCCGCCCGCGCATTGCCGCCCGGCTCCAACACGCTGAGAAATCCCTCGCCTCCCCGCAGCGCAACCCGTCCCAATCCTCGATCTGCAACGTGAAACAAAGCGGCGGCGCTGTGAGCCAAAGGGTCTTCCGCTGGAACCGCCGAGACAGCCCCCTCTTGCGCAATCAGGGCCCATTCCCCCCCATAAGTCGAAAGAGTAATCCCCTGCCCAAACGGGATCGGCCTCATCAGCCCGTTCGGAGACGGCTCCTCCACAGTAAATTTGTCAAAATCCGCATATCCTCCCGCTTCACCGCCGCAATTGTAGTGAAACAGCGAATAGCGAATCCCCTGAAATGTGCGGAGTTGAAAAATCATAGTGAATGGATCGCCGATAGAATGAAACGTTTGCCCATCACCGCTGTAACTGAATCGCGCCGTTTCCGTCAAAAAATCACAATGGGCACGAAGCCGGATTCGGTTTCCCTCAAAAGCAATCCCGGCCGTCTTGCCCGTAAGCTGATTATACTGCTCAAGACGCAGCCCGTCTTCTGTCCGGCAGACTCCGATCCATGCATAGGGAGCATTCATCAGGGCCAACCCCGCCGTATCGCCCGCCTTCATCCCGCCGGTCTCCAGCACCGCCGTCGGAATTGACTCCGGCCCGATCGACCGCTGCGTCAGGGTATTGCGAGCCCGCCATAAATCCCGCGACGGCAGCGAATGAAGCCGCAGAAAACCCGGCCGCTCACGCAGCGACCACCGCGTCTCATCCGGCACGTGGTTCCACTGCCAGATCGGCTGCAGATTCGGCCCGCTGAAATCGTCATCCCGTTCAAACGGCTTCCGCGGATCGGAGGAAGATTTCGTTTCGGGCTTCACCCACGTCCGGGGCGTGCGCTTCAGGTTGCCCGGCAGACCGAAATACGGCCACCCATCCTGCCAGGTAATCGGCGAAAGACAGGTCAGCCGACCGACGGAATTGTAGTCCATCATCGAAAAGCCCCACCATTGACCCGAGGGCGTATCGACAATCCCTCCCTGGTGCATCGACATGCGTCCGCCGTCAAGCGTATTGGGCAAAACCACATCGAACGGCTCTTCCGCTCGACCCCGAATCCGGTATCCTTCCGCCAGCCCGAAGTCCTCATCGATGCTGATCGCCGGATTGACTTCATACGGCCCGTCAGGCCGGTCCGAACGCGCACAGGGCATCCGCATCCGCCCGGCAAACCAGGCGCTGGTGATATAGTAGGTACCGTCAATCTTATAAAAATGCGATCCTTCCCCCATCCCAGAATCCCTTGGGATAATCACCTTCTCCGTACCGGGCACAAGATCGGTCAGCGCCTCATTAAGCCGCGCAAAACGGAGATCGTTATATCCCCAGACCACGTACACCCTGCCGTCATCGTCAAACAGGACCGACAGATCGTGAAGCGTGCATTTCATCGGAGTCCGGGTCCAGGGACCGGCCGGATCGGCCGCACGAAAAACCTGCGTCCCGTGCCGGTTGACGTTGGTAAAAATGTAATAGCTTCCGTCGTGATAGCGAAAACACGGCGCCCAGATGCCCTGCCCGTAAGCATCCCGTCCGTTTTCAAGTCGAAATTCCGGACCCAGATCCAGCCGATCAAACGCGTAAGCCAGAAACCGCCAGTTCACCAGATCCTTCGAATGCAGAATCGGCAGCCCCGGCATCGAGTGCATGGTTGTCCCCGTCAGGTAATAATCCTCGCCCACCCGGATCAGATCGGGATCAGAAAATTCATCATAAAACAGCGGATTCGTGAAGGTTCCGTTCCCGTTATCGGCAACCCACGCCGGGGCGGCGGCGGCAAACAGCAGCCAGAAAACAATCGCCAAACGGCCTGTTTTTCCAATCGGATTGACCATGACCAAATCCTTTCCTTTCCGCATTTTGCACTCTATACCGCCCTGTCACGGATAGAAAGCCCCCTCCCCGGCCGATTGCGCCGAAGCCATGCGGCCGCCCAACCGATCACACATAAGCCCTTCTTTTGAAATAGGTTGTGACCCCTACGGCCGGACTTACGAGTACCGAACCGCGGCAGCAATTTTGCCATAAGCAAGCGACCAGCGGGAGCGGGTCAATACACGCCAATGCTCCCCTGATCTTACCTGCCTGAAGGCAGTACGGTTGGGTGGACGATTATCGAACTGCTTTATCCACCCACCCTGTAATACTTACCCTTTAATATGAAAAATGTCAAAGCTATATGTGTTTCAAAGCCCCTTGATTCCGCATATATATCATATATTTTCAGTACATGTTTAGTTGTTGGCCATATACTCTGGCTTTACTATACTATTTCGCAAACATATGAAAACTATTGGTTCGATTTGGAAGCCTCAGTTTCGATCT
>JAHDQI010000021.1 GCA_018433925.1 Phycisphaerae bacterium
ATCGTGCTGCCGTCCTCCACCAGCCGGGCAAGGTTCTGCCCGATCTTCCGCAACTGTTCATTCGGTATCGCCGGATCAACGACAATCATCGGCTCATCATATGGAACCAGCGCATCAATCGAATTGACATGAATAAAACTATTGCCCAGCGTCCGCGGCATCCGCTGGTTAACCTGGGCGATCACGTAGTTGGCGTTGGCCGCCGCCGATTTGACAATATCCACGGAAATGCCCAGACTGCACAGCCCGTTGACATCCGGCGGTGTTACCGAAATCATCGCCACATCCAGCGGGATCCGCCCGCTGTCAAACTGGCGGGGAATATCCGACAGGAAAATCGGCGTATAATCTCCCACGCCCTCGTCCAGCGCCCCCCGCACATTCTCCGCGATAAAAAACGAATTCATCTTGAACTTCTCGCGGAATTTCGGATCCACGTACGGCGCGGCGCCCATCGTCAGCAGATGAATAACATGCGCATCATAAATATGATCTCCGTGCTCGACCAGGGCTTGCACCAGGTGCTGCGGCTGCCCGCACCCGGTCCCGATAAATATGCTGTCACCCGGCTGAATCTTTTTCATCGCTTCCCGCGACGTACAAATCAGATCCGCGTATTTTTCCTTCCAGTCAAACCCCTGCATAAGACATGGCTCCTGAATATACAAGTTTCTTGTTTCGGCCGACTGAACTTACCGCTTTTCGAGCGTCATCATGGCGTCCACCGCAATCGGTGTAATGCCTTCCCGGCCTACAACAAACGGATTAATATCCATTTCCTTAATCTGTGGAAACTCGGTTACAAGCTGGCTGAGACGCTGCAGCGCCTCGGCAATCGCGTCAATATCCACACCCTCATCTCCCCGTGTCCCGGTCAGCACGTCATACGTCTTCGTCCGAACCAGCATCTCCTTGGCCTCATCAGCCGTCAGAGGAGCCGGATAAAACGCCACATCTTCCAGCACCTCCACCAGTTTGCCGCCCATCCCGAACATCATCAGCGGACCAAACCGCGGATCCCGCGTCATGCCCAGAATCACCTCACGCCCCGTCGTACACATCTGCTCAACGCTGATGCCCAGAATATTCGCATCCGGAACCTTCTTTGGAATTCGGTACATCATCAGGTCAAAAACATCCATCACCTCCTGCTCCGTATGAACATTCGTCTTCACCCCGCCCACATCGGTCTTGTGAATAATATCCGGCGACCAGACTTTCAGGACCACCGGGTACCCGATCTGGTTGGCAATATTGGCCGCCTGTTCCGGCGTCGTAGCCACGCCCCCCGCCGGCGTCACAAATCCATACGCATCCAGCACCTCCTTGGTTTCCATTTCCCCCACTTCCATCTGACCGATCCGCACGTGCCGTTCAATAATCCGCTCCACCTTACGACGATTCACGTTAAAGAGTTTAACCACCCGCTTTGGACGGTTCCGCCAGGCCGAATACTGGCTCATCACCTTGATCGTCCGAACCGCGCTTTCCGGCGAATCATACTGCGGAATATGGCCTTCCCGCAGCACCCGTACCGCATCCGCGATTCGGCTGGCCCCAAGAAAACACGTCAGGACCGGCTTATTGGCCTTCTCCTTTGCTACACGAACAACCGCCTCCGCCGTCCGCACACATTCTGTCATCGCGTGAGGACTCAGCAAAATCAATACCGTATCTACATTCGCATCATCCATCACCGTACGCAGCGCAAACTCATAACGATCAGCCAACGCATCGCCCAGCAGGTCAATCGGGTTCCGTATACTCGCCGCTCGCGACATCTCTTCCGAACCCGTCAACCGCTCCAGAGTCTGTTTCGTAAACGAAGCCAGTTCCAACCCCTCTCGTTCAATCGCATCGGTCGCCATAATCCCCGCTCCTCCCGCATTGGCAATCACCGCCACCCGCGGCCCGGCCGGACACGGCTCATACGCAAACGCCCGCGCATAGTTAAACTGATGCTTAATCGACTCGCACCGAATCACTCCCGCCCGCTCAAACACACACTCATACGCACTTTCCATCTCCGCCAGCCGACCCGTATGCGAAGATGCCGCGCGGGCACCCGCCTCCGTAAAACCCGCCTTCATCAACAAAATGGGCTTCTGCCGGCTGATCCGTTCGGCCTGCAAAATAAACGCATCCCCATCTCCAATCGTCTCTAAATAGCCGGCGATTACTTTTGTTTCGGGGTCCTCCCCGAGGGCCCGGATCATGGTTAGTTCGTCGACATCGGCTTTATTGCCTATGCTGACGAGTTTGCTGAATCCGAGTTCCCACTCGCGGGCCATGTCTACGATGGCGGCGAGGAGGGAGCCGGATTGGGAAAAAAAGCCGATTCCGCCGGGTTTTGGGAGGTCTCCTCCGAAACTGGCGTTGACCTTGCGGGCGGGGACCATTAGTCCGATGCAGTTGGGTCCGATAATCCGGATTCCTGCGGCCCTGGCGACGCGGATGATCTCCTGCTCCATTCGGGCGCCTTCCTCGCTTGCCTCCTTAAAGCCGGAGGAGACAATGACGGCCGCACGGACGCCGATGTCGGCGCATTCCTTGATGACGGGAAGGACCCGTTTGGCGGCGACCACGACGACCACGAGGTCGGGAACGGCTCCGATGGCCTTCAGGGCGGGATAGCAGGTAAGCCCTTCTACCTGCTGGGCATTGGGATTGACCGGATAGAGGGCCCCCTCAAAGCCGGCTTTGCGCAGGGCGGTGAAAATCTCATAGCCCACCTTGCCCGGCTCACGAGAAGCGCCGACAACGGCAATGGATTTCGGATCGAAGAAATGCTCTAAAGTCATTGTAGTCTCATACCCTTCATGGACCTGCCTTTTTTTCCGGACTCGCAGGGTCCGGCTTTTTCGATCAGCGACTTTCTGCCATCCCTGCACGC
>JAHDQI010000076.1 GCA_018433925.1 Phycisphaerae bacterium
ACCGCTGAAAGCATCTAAGCGGGAAGCCCACCCCAAGATGAGGATTCCGTGGGCCTTCGGGCCCTGAAGACCCCTGGAAGACGACCAGGTTGATAGGCCGGGTGTGTAAGCGGCGAAATCCGCTCAGCTAACCGGTACTAACGGTCAAGGACTTGACCATATCAATCAGTCGGTTGGTAGTTTTTCGCCGATGGTTGGACATGACGCTTGATTCACCAATCTGCCTTGTTTTTTTACAAGTAAAGAGAATTTCGGCCGGGCTCGAGAGGGTCTGCGTCGATTCACGAATTCCTGGTGACCATACGGTCGGGGAAACGCCTGATCCCATTCCGAACTCAGAAGCTAAGCCCGATCGGCCGATGATAGTCGAAAGGCGAAAGTAGGTGATTGCCAGGATTATAAGGGCCTGTTGCGAAAGCGGCAGGCCCTTTCCTTTTGCGCAAAATTTGACTGGACAAATCAACTCCGGATTGGATAAACTGCCTTTTTGAGAAATCTTTTGTCCGGTTCTGGGTTGTGGAGTGGTCCGGTGAAAAAATGGATTAGTGTGCTGTTTGTGCTGTTTCTGTCCAGTGTGACATTAGCCAATCCGGTGGTCGTTCCTGATCCGGTCAGCATTTTTGCTTATGTCATGGTTGTCGGCAGCGCCATTCTCATCGAAGCATGTCTGGTTACACTGGTGCTTCTGTTTTTTAACCTGTCCATTAAGCCGCTGTTTTTCGGGTTGTATCTGGGTAATCTGGTGATTTATCTTGTGCTTTTTCTGCCGCTTCTGAAGAATGATGCGGCGTTGTGGATTGCCGAGATCGCCGTTGTGGGGGCCGACGGAATCCTGATCAAAGCCCTCAGTTCCTATGGAATATTCCAGGGAGAGGATTTTAAGCGGCTGAAATGGTCGGTCGCTTTTTTGATTGCCGCGGCGGGGAACCTGGTTTCTTATTATGTCGGCAGTGTCATGACAGCCTGATGCAGTTTTGTAATCAGAAAGGAGATTTTCGGATGAAAAAAATCATAGTTTACACAGTTTTGGGGTGCTTTTCTCGTTCGCATTTTCAGAAGAACAGCCGTTTTTTGATGTTTTGATGGTTCCTTCGATCGCCGACCGGAATCTTGATTTCTGGTTTTATACCCCACCTGACAGCGGACCGAGTGTTCCAGTCGTGCGAAAGGTTTACCGCAATCAGATGTGGATGCTGTTGATGTTTTCCCGTCTCGATCCTGTTGGATCGCAAGCAATGGCGGATATTACCTTCGATTTTAAAATCATCTCACCGGATAAGAAAGTGGTACTGGAGCAAAAAGAGCTTGCGTTTTACCGTGGCGAACTGCCGGAGGGTAAATTGCTGATTCCTCGAGATGTTCTTGATATTGCTTTTGATGAGGCCGAACCATTCGGGGCCTATCATATTGAGGCATTATTTTACGAGAAGGTCTCAAAGCGGCAATACCTCGCGAAAACGGAGATTGAACTGATTCCTTTTGTACAGCCCGAATCATTTTCGTCCGAAGAAGCATACAGTGACTGGGTCATGCAGTATTATCAGAAGCCGGATCCCGTGCGATCCTTTGCGGGGATTTTATATTATGTCGAATCAGATACGGAGTGGATCCGGGATAATCTGATGACCCTCGCATTCCATCGGAAGATCTTTCTGGACACCCCTTTTTTGTGGGACTATTACGGGCAGTTGTATCGGACGGCCTCTACGAAGGACAAAAAGAAGATGCTCCTTGTGGCGGCCGTAATTCAGTGCAAAGAGAAAGAGTCATTCGATACGGTGGTTGATGACGATTTTCAGGAGTTTTACCGGATGGCCAAAACAATATCGATTCCGGACACCGCTCAGCAAATTACATCAGGAGTGCAACTGGATATTTTATGGGCCGAGTTTTTTGCTTCAGGGACGTATGAGCCCATTCGGCGAATCGTCAGCGCATTAGCGTTGGAAAAGTACGAAGAGGTATTGGAAAAAGTCAAAAACAATGAAATTGAAATGAGTGAGGAAGTTGAAAAGCAGGTTATGCTGGGGGCGGTTTACGGGGCAGCCGAATGGTCCCTGATTTCAAACTGCGTGCAGTTTGACTTGGTCTACCAATATTGTCAGACGATTTATGAGCGTGAGGTCCTTGATCCGGAAGTGAAGGAGTCTCTGGGATTTATTCTGGCCGTAGCAGAGAGGAAAAGGCAGGAACAAGCCAAAGAAAAAGAGCCGCCCAAAGCAAACCACTGATTTTGTTTGCATTTGGATGTTTTTGGATTACGCTGTTGAGGGAATTCCGGACCCTTTTGAGTTGGAGAGAATGGCATGAACAGAAAACACGTTACGGTCGGGTCGATTTTTATTGGAATTATGGTGGTTGGGGGCTGCGGGCAGGGGAGGCAGACCGATGTCGGTAAGATGGGCGATTATGTTCTGGTTTGGGCGGATGAATTTAATGAAGACGGCCGGCCGAATCCGGCAAACTGGACGTATGAACACGGGTTTGTGCGGAACGAGGAGTTGCAATGGTACCAGCCGGAAAACGCCTTTTGCGAAGGGGGAATGTTGATTATTGAGGCGCGGCGGGAGCGGGTGCCGAATCCCCGCTACACTCCCGACAGCCGGTCGTGGAGACGCAGCCGCCAGTATGCGGAGTACACCTCTGCCTGTTTAAAGAGGCCGGGGCTGGGGGAGTGGAAATACGGACGTTTCCTGATTCGAGCGAAAATCGATGCCCGTCCGGGTCTGTGGCCGGCGATCTGGACGCTTGGTTCGGCGCGGGGGTGGCCGGGTTGCGGCGAGATCGACATCATGGAATATTACCGCGGTCTGATCCTGGCCAATGCCTGCTGGGACGGCGGGGGAGGCAGGCCTGCCTGGGACGATCTGAAAAAGCCGATTGAGGCGTTTGGCGATCCGGACTGGTCGAAGAAATTTCACATCTGGCGGATGGATTGGGATGAGGCGGAGATTCGGCTGTATGTAGATGATCTGCTGCTGAATACAATCGACCTTTCCAAAACCATAAATAACGATGATGAGCGGGCCAATCCGTTTCATGAGCCGCACTATATTTTGCTGAATATGGCTATCGGCGGAACGCAGGGCGGGGATCCTTTGGGGACGGCGTTTCCGGCCCGGTTTGAGGTTGACTACGTCCGGGTGTATCAGAAAAAGCAGCCATAAGTTTTTTTAGAGGGGCCTTTAATTGGTGCCGGCCTTTCCTTGCATAAAGTAAAATTGGCATTTTTCATGGTTTTTGGGCTGGAAACGCG
>JAHDQI010000101.1 GCA_018433925.1 Phycisphaerae bacterium
AATCTCAAAGCCCAGCGCCGCCAGGGCCGCCATCGCCCACGGCCCGAACTGCTCCGCATAACTTACATACTCGATGCTTTTGACCTCTGTTTTTTCGAGCTGATCGATTTTTTGATAAATTTCGCGCAACTGGCCGGCCTCATCGGCCCGGGCATAAAAGCCGCCGGTATTCTCGGCAATCGCCCGCAAAAGCCGTTCATCCGGCCCGGATGACATCAGCGACAAGATCCCCCGTCCGGGGGACTGCCGGGAGCCAATGCCGATGGTATAGATCTTGATCCCCCAGTCTGAAGCCAGCCGGGCGGCCTCGAGAGGGTGATATCGGCCGGCATTATTCTGCCCATCGGTCAGCAGGATTATCACCTTGCTTTTGATGGTAAAATCCGGCTTGCCTTCCGGATCAGTCTGTTTCAATTTCCGCCAGTTCTCCATGATTTGTTTTTCAGCTTTTTGCAACCGGGCGGCGGCCAGAGCAATACCGTCACCAATAGCGGTGCCGTCTTCCTCACTGCGGGAGCCGGCCAGCCGGGTCTGCCGGAGAAAGTCCACAATAATCGTATTGCCGCGAACCAGGGGACACTGGGTATCGGCATAGCGGGCAAAGGTAACCAGGCCGATCAAGTCGCTGAGGCGCCCTTTGTATTCTTTCCGGTCGCCCTGAATGAAATCAGCAACGACCTCCATGACTGCTTCGAGCCGATTGAGTTGTCGGCCCTGGTAATGCATCGCCTCGCCCATACTGCTGGATCGGTCCACAACAATCATCATCGCCGCCCCTTCGGTCGTGATCCGTTCGACGGCCGTGCCCTGCCGCGGGCGGGCCAGGGCCACGATCAGAAAACTGAGACACAGCAGGCGGGCGATAAATAGAAGCGGGCGCAGCCGCTGCCGGAGAGAGACGGGACAGGTATCCAATGCGCTGATGCTCGAAAATTTGACGGCGGCCGCAGTCTTTCGCTTTCGACGGAGCACAATCAGCACCGGCAACAGCAAAAACAGCAGAAATGCCCAGGGCCACTGAACCATACGCTATCGAGCCTCCCCATCGGGTCCGGCTTCCACCAGACTCTCATCCGATTTCGTATTGACGATAAACTGCTCAGCCATGCGCAACGATTGATCGTTCTGCTCCCGGGTCGGCTGATATTTGGCGAACTTGACCAGGTCGCAATGTTCGAGGAATCGTTTCAGTTCCTCTTTGTGCTCCGCTTGCAGAATGGGCGAATGCTCAATCGCCTCCAGGAACTCTTCGGTGGTCTGTTCAGGAGCACGCAGCGAAAAACGATTTTCAATGTAATGACGCAGGCAATTGCTGAGCCGCTCATAAAATTCTCTGACCCGGCCCTGCTCGATCAGTCTTTGCTCGGCGAGTTTCCGAATCCATTCGAGGGCGATTTCGTGAGCGGGCCGATAGATTTTTTTGGCCGGGTGTGCCTTTTTCGGGCGCAGCAGGAATATAACAACCGCGAGCATTCCCCCGGCAAAAATGCCAAGACCGGTAATCCAGAACCAAGAAAGACCTCGCTTCATTTCAACAATCTCTTCAATGTCCGCAATGCTGACCTCGGACAGATCCTCCTGCACCATGGTAGTCACCGTTATCACAATCGGTTCCGTTTCAAGGGTCAGACGATCCGACTCGCTGTCTTTATAGCATTGAAATGAAAGGGTAGGAATTTCCAGTTCTCCTGTCCGCAGAGGTTCCAGCCGGTATTGTTCGGCAATCTGAACCCTGCCTTCTGCAAGCAGTTTTCGTCCCCTCTCCCGGCGGTCTCGAAGCCGGAAATCCCTAAGGAGATCGGCTATTTTGGGAAATTCCACTTCAAAGCCGGATTCTGCGATCGTCGTTATGTCCATCCGCACAATCTCGGAAAGAAGGATCTGGTCGGTACTGAGTTCCAGCCGTACCTGAAGCGGTCCCTTGTTGAATTCCTTCCGGACCGAAGGCCCCTGCGCATCAGCAGAGAGACCGCTGCCGTCTCTGCAGCCGGCCGGCAGCCCGCATAAAAACCAGAGAAGCAGAATCCTCATAAGTTGTCTCATTTGTTTTCTCATCATGCCCTTCTATGCCGCATGTGAAAAAAGCTGATCAATTCATTGATATACGGCTTGTCGGTTTGAATCGAGATCGAATCGACATTAGCATAGCGAAAAAGGCCCTGCAATTCAGC
>JAHDQI010000385.1 GCA_018433925.1 Phycisphaerae bacterium
CCGTCTATTCCAATATCCAATTTATCCCTGAGCCGGCATCGCTTATTCTGCTTGCCGCAGGCGGGCTATTGTTGCGAAGGAAAAGATAGCAAAATTTCATCCTCTAAAGCCGGATGCAAATCAAATGTATCCGGTTTTTTTCTGACCTGAATCATGCTGGCTATATTTCTCCAGGACAAAAGGGATGGAGTGATTGACCATCAGGATATGGGGATTCTTTCACGATACTGGGAGTGAAACGGCGGGCTAAGAGCCCACCTTACCACTTGCATGGACGGAATGGACCTAATGGACCTTGTGGACCTGGTGGACATACAGGTGGATAGAAAAAATTCAGAATGGAGAAAGAGGGGGAAGAGTATCGCCGCTTTCAGAGATAGGGGTATTCTGTTAAAGTGAACCAATTCAAGGACGCCTGGATGCCGGGTCAAGCCCGGCATGACAAGGCCTGGGCTGAATGACAAGGCAGAACGGTCAGAGGCGGTGGGGTAAGAGCCCACCCTACCCTTGGACATATCCTGCTCCGGACAAAGCTTGGGGATAAGTGAAACTGATATTTCGGCTCTGGAAACAATTCTTCTGAATCTTTATTGAGAAGCATGACGGTTTTGTGTAACATAGCCCGGATTCCCTGAAAAAGGGAATTTTTACCAATGAAGAACAGGAAGATTTTGAAGATTAAATGGTATTATTTGCGGGACGCGACCCCCTCCCCCCTTTGGGGTACTCCCCCTTTGCAGGGGGAGAGCTGCACAAAATTTGTGAAAAGGATTGAATGTGAAACAGTGGCGATTTGAGGTATCGAATAAGTCGGGTTTTCGGGATGTTCACGGGCAGGCGGTGTTGAGCGAGATTCGGGAGTGCGGCATCCGTTCTGTCGAGGATGTTTTCAGCACCAAAGTGTATATGATTGAGGCGGATTTTGACCGGGAGTTTGCCGAGCGGGTGGCCCGGGAACTGCTTAGCGATCCGGTTTTTCAGGATTGCGCCCTCGGCCGCAGCGGCGCCCCGGCCGGGCCCATGCCCGCTTCGGTGATCGAGGTGCACCTGAAAAGCGGGGTGACGGACCCGGTGGCCGAATCGGTCTATTCGGCGCTGCTCGATCTGGGGGCCGGGGCTGTGGGGTCCGTGCGTACGGCCCGTAAGTACATTCTTTTGGGGAACTTATCCGAGGCGGATTGCCAGACAATCTGCCGTCGGGTGCTGGCCAATGACTGCATCGAAGAGGTCATCATCGGGGCCGATGCCGAGCCGCCGAGTCCTCATACGCAGCCGTATGAATTGAACGTGACCGAACTGCCGATTCGGGATCTGGATGAGGACGGGCTGACGGCGCTGAGCAAGGAGCGGGATCTGTTCCTGGATCTCAAGGAAATGCAGACGATTCAGTCTCATTATCGGGGGCTGGATCGGGAGCCGACGGATGTGGAGTTGGAGACGCTGGCGCAGACGTGGAGCGAACACTGCGTGCATAAAACGCTTAAGAGCCGCGTGGAGATGGATTTGGATGGGGAGAAGATCACGTTTGGGAATCTGCTGAAGGAGACGGTGTTTAAGGCCACGCAGGATTTGAACAGGGACTGGTGCCTCTCGGTTTTTTCGGATAACGCCGGGGTGATTGAATTTGATGAGTCGTCGGCGGTCTGCTTCAAGGTGGAAACGCACAATCATCCCTCGGCTTTGGACCCGTACGGCGGGGCGGCGACGGGGATCGGCGGTGTGATTCGTGATCCGATGGGGACGGGGATGGGGGCCAAGCCCATTGCCAATACGGATGTTTTCTGTTTTGGGCGGCCGGACATGGCCCCCAACGAGGTGCCCAAGGGGGTGCTGCATCCGCGGCGGATTATGAAGGGCGTAGTGGCGGGCGTGCGGGACTACGGCAACCGGATGGGGATTCCGACGGTCAACGGGGCGCTTTATTTTGACGATCGCTACCTGGCCAATCCGCTGGTCTTCTGCGGCAATGTGGGGCTGATTCCGCGGGACAAATGCTTTAAGCATCAGCAGGCCGGTCACCTGATTGTGGTCGTCGGCGGGCGGACGGGACGGGACGGGATACACGGAGCGACTTTTTCGAGCGGGGAAATGACGCATGAGCATGAGGATATTTTCTCGCATGCCGTTCAGATCGGAAACGCGATTACCGAGAAGAAGATGCTCGATACGCTGCTGGAGGCGCGGGACCGGGAACTGTACGAAGCGATTACGGACTGCGGGGCGGGCGGTCTGAGCAGCGCGGTCGGGGAGATGGGGGCTGAACTCGGCGCGGAAGTGGACCTGGAGAAGGTGCCGCTCAAGTACGCCGGGCTGAGCTATACCGAGATCTGGATCAGCGAGGCGCAGGAGCGGATGGTGATTGCCGTCAAGCCGGAGAATCTGGACGCGATACTGAAGCTGTTTGGCTCGGAAGATGTCGAGGCGACGGTGATCGGCCGCTTTACGGGCGATCAGCAATTGACGCTGCGGTATCAGGGCAGGGAAGTCGGGCGGCTGGATATGGATTTTCTGCATGAAGGGATCTGCAAATATGAGCGGAAAGCCGTGTGGAAGTCGCCGGCCTCCGCTGAGCCGGTGATCGGTCTGAAAGACGACTTTACGGAGGATCTGCTGGCGATTCTGTCTTCGTATAATGTCGCCAGCAAGGAATGGGTTATTCGCCAGTACGATCATGAGGTGCAGGGGGGCAGCGTGATCAAGCCGCTGGCGGGGGTGACGAATGACGGGCCGAGCGACGCGGCCGTGATGCGTCCGAAATACGACTCGGATCGGGGGATTGCGCTGGCCTGCGGCATGAATCCCTGCTACGGCGACCTGGACCCGTACCGGATGGCCCTGTCGGGGATCGATGAGGCCGTGCGCAACCTGGTCTGCGTGGGGGCGCGGTTTGAACGGATTGCGCTGCTCGATAATTTCTGCTGGGGCGATTGCAGGCGGCCGGAGACCTTTGGGACCCTTGTGCGAAGCGCGCAGGCCTGCTATGACGGGGCGATGGCCTACGGAACGCCGTTTATCTCCGGGAAGGATTCGCTGAACAATGAATTTGTGTGCGAGGACGGCCGTCGTATTGCGATTCCCGCTACGCTGCTGATCAGCGCCATCGGGCTGGTGGATGATGTCAACCGGTGCGTGACGATGGATTTGAAGCAGGCGGGGAATCTTCTGTTTGTTGTCGGCCTGACGAAAAATGAACTGGGCGGTTCGCATTATTATCTTGTTCATGGGCATGGCGGCGGTATCGTGCCGGATGCGGACCTTGAAATCGGTCCCGAAACGGCTCGGCGCATCGCTGAAGCGATTGGGGAGGGTCTGATCCGAAGCTGCCATGACTGTTCGGAAGGGGGGCTGGCGACGGCTTTGGCGGAAATGGCCTTTGCCGGCGGGCTGGGCGTGGAGGCCGACCTGCGCGGGCTGCCGACGGCGGAGGACTGCACCCGGGCGGACCGGCAGCTTTTCAGCGAATCCAACAGCCGGTATCTTGTTGAGGTGGGGCCGGATCAGTACGAGGCCTTCGCGCGAAAAATGCTGAACCTGCCGTTTGGACAGATCGGCAAAGTTACCGCGGAGCCGAGGTTGGTGATTCGGGATGCGAAAAAGAAAGCCGTTATTGACAGCGACATCCGCGAGCTTAAGGAGGCCTGGCAAAAGCCGCTGCGATGGTGAATTCACCATGAAGTACATGAAGAGCATGAAGGTTTAAATAAGGATTCAGAGTTCATGGAAAAAGTAAAAGCAATCGTTTTGCGTGCGGCGGGGGTCAACTGCGACCTCGAGACCGAGCATGCCCTCGAACTGGCGGGGGCGGCGGCCCGTCGCGTTCATATTAATCGGCTTATTGAAGACCCGGCCCTGCTGGACGGCTGCCGGATTCTCGTCCTGCCGGGGGGCTTCAGCTACGGCGACGACGTGGCGGCCGGGAAAATCCTGGCCAACCAGATGGTCCATCACCTGCGGGATGCGCTGGTCCGGTTTATCGAGGAAGGCAACCTGGTGCTGGGGATCTGCAACGGGTTCCAGGTGCTCATCAAGACGGGGATTTTGCCGGGCACCGACGGGGGGGGGGCACTGAACCTGACCGATCCGCAGGCAACGCTGACCGACAATGACAACGGCCGCTTTGAAGACCGCTGGGTCTCTCTGCAGCCGGGGACGGACCGCTGCGTATTTCTTGACCCGGACCGCCGTATTTATCTGCCGATCGCTCACGGTGAAGGGAAGATCGTTACCCGCGACGAGGAGGCCCTCGAAAAGATCAGGGAGGGCGGTCACATTGCCTTTCGGTATGTCGATGCCGAGGGCAGGCCGGGCGGGTTTCCGGTCAATCCGAACGGCTCGGTGGATTCCATCGCGGGCCTGACCGATTCGACCGGCCGGGTGCTGGGCCTGATGCCCCATCCGGAGCGTTTTGTCCGGCGCACGCAGCATCCGCACTGGACGCGGCTGCCCCAATCGGAGGAGGCCGGCGACGGAATGATGATATTCAACAATGCCGTCACGTACATTCAGGATCATTTTTAGAAAGGATATTGTTTCGCGATGATTACCGTCAATGAGCATTTTCTCAAACTAAAAGCCGGTTACCTGTTTCCCGAAATCGGCCGCCGCGTGGGGGCCTTTGCCAAGGCCAACCCTGATGCGCCTCTGATCAAACTGGGCATCGGGGATGTCACTGAGCCGCTGCCCCCGGCCGTCTGCGGGGCCATGCTGAAGGCGGTGGAAGAGATGAGCCGCCCGGCGACCTTTCGCGGCTACGGCCCGGAGCAGGGGTATGAATTTCTTCGGCAGGCCATTGCCGATTGCGATTACAAAAGCCGCGGTGTTGCCGTCCGTCCCGATGAGATCTTCATCAGCGACGGGGCCAAATGCGATACGGGGAACATCCAGGAGATCTTCGGTCTTGACAATATAATTGCCGTCACCGATCCGGTATATCCGGTCTATGTGGATACGAATGTGATGGCCGGCCGCACGGGAGCGGGCGACAGCTCCGGGCGATACGGTAATATTGTGTATATGCCTTGCACGGCGGAAAATAATTTTGTTCCGGACCTGCCGAGCCGGCCGGTCGATCTGATTTACCTTTGTTATCCGAATAATCCGACCGGGGCAGTGGCGACGCAAGAGCAGTTGAAGAAGTGGGTCGATTATGCCAAGAAAAACAAGGCCATTCTTCTTTTTGACTCCGCTTATGAGGCCTTTATCCAGGATGACTCGATTCCCCATTCGATTTATGAAATCGAGGGGGCCAGGGACGTGGCGATTGAGTTTCGCAGTTTTTCGAAGACGGCCGGCTTTACCGGCGTTCGCTGCGCTTTTACGGTGGTTCCTGACGGGCTGTCTGCCTACACGAGGGACGGCCAGCCGGTTTCCCTGAAGTCCCTCTGGAACCGCCGGCACTGCACCAAGTTTAACGGCGTCAGCTATGTTACCCAGCGCGGGGCCGAAGCCGTTTACAGCCCCGAAGGCCGCGAGCAGATCCGGCAGATCATCGCCCTGTATATGAGCAACGCCGCCGCCATGCGCAAGGCCCTTGGCGACCTGGGCTATGCGGTGTACGGGGGAACCGATGCTCCCTATGTCTGGCTCAAGACCCCCGACGGCGTCGGGTCGTGGGAGTTTTTTGATCTCCTGCTGCAGAAGGCCCACGTGGTGGGTACGCCGGGAGCGGGTTTCGGGGCCGCGGGGGAAGGATATTTCCGGCTGAGCGCATTCAATGACCCGGAGAAAGTCAAACAGGCGATGGAACGCATTGCCGCGATCTAAAATGGATCAGCCCGTTACCGCCTATATCGGACTCGGCAGCAACCTGGGCAACCGGGAGGAGACGCTGCTCAGCGCCCTTCGGGACCTGCAGGGGCATCCGGAGATCGTGTCGGTCCGTTCCGGTTCGATTTGCCAGAGTCCTCCGCTGGGTGCGATCCCTCAACCGCCTTATCTGAACGCCGTCGCTGAGATTCAAACCGTCGCTCCGCCGCGCCGACTTCTGGATATTCTTCGTGAAATCGAAGATCATTTCGGGCGCACACGGCAGGAAGCAAACGGGCCGAGGACGCTGGATCTGGATCTTCTGCTGCACGGCGAGTCGGTTGTTGATGGGGCGGACCTGACGCTGCCTCACCCGCGGATGCACCTGCGGTCCTTTGTGCTCAGCGGCATGGCCGAACTGAATCCGGACCTGAAGCATCCCGTGCTGCGCCGAACCATGCGGCACCTGCTTGACCGTCTTAACGGGGAAAGTTTTTCGCTTGATTCGTCCCGGCTCCAGTTGATTTCCGTCGCCGGTCTGATCGGCGTGGGGAAGACCACCCTGGCCGAGCGTCTGGCCGAGGCCCTCGGCGGCAAACTCATCCGCGAGGAATACGACAAAAATCCCTTTCTTGAAAAAGTCTATGACGGGCAGGCCGACCTGGCCCTCGATTCGGAATTGTTTTTTCTTTCGAGCAGCGCCACCCAGCTTCGCAAAGACCGCAAACGGAAGGGGGGCATCTACGTCAGCGATTATGCCTTTATCAAGGCCCTGCTGTATGCCCGCCTGTGGCTGAGCCCCGGGCAGCTTGTTCAGTACATGCAGATGTTCGATTCGGTCTGCCGACAGGTGCATCCCCCGGTGCTGATGATCTTTATTGAAGATACGGCGGAACACTGTCTCCAGCGCATTCACCAAAGGCAGCGGCCTTATGAACAGGGCATCGAGCCGGGCTTTCTTGAGATCCAGAAAAACGCTTACGAGGAGATGTTCAGCGGCTGGAACACCTGTCCGCTGATCCGAATCGATGCCGCGGCGTGCCGGGACCGGTCGCAGGTGCGGGATCTGGCGGCGGAAGTCACTTATTATCTGGCAGGGCAGCACACATGGACATCGTAAATACCGTTGCGGAGGTTCGACAAAAAATCAAAGCGGCCCGCTTTGCGGCCAAGTTCATCGGCCTTGTGCCCACGATGGGCGCCCTGCACGCCGGGCACGGCTCGCTCATCACGCGCGCTGTCACGGAATGCGACACGGTTGTGGTCAGTATTTTTGTGAATCCCACCCAGTTCGGCCCCGGCGAAGACCTGGATCGCTATCCCCGTACGCTTGAAACGGACGCGAAATATTGTGAAAAGCTCGGGGCCTCGCTGATTTTTGCGCCCTCGCCCGAAGCGATGTATCCGCAGCCCCAGCTTGCCTGGGTCGATGTGGAAACGCTGCCGGAAGGGCTTTGCGGGGCAAGCCGGCCGGGTCACTTTCGCGGGGTGACCACTGTTTGCGCTAAGTTATTCAATATCGTGCAGCCCGATTTCGCCTACTTCGGCCAGAAAGACGCCCAGCAGGCCGTTCTCATTCAACGGATGGTCCGGGACCTGAACCTACCGCTTGAAATTCGTCTGTGCCCTATCGTTCGTGAAAAAGACGGGCTGGCCCTGAGCAGTCGAAACCGCTACCTGAGCCAATCAGAGCGGAAAAAAGCCGTCTGTCTTTTTCAGTCTCTGCAACGGTGCAGGCAACTCGTCGAGGGCGGGCAGCGGGATGTGTCCGTCCTGCGAAAGGCGATGGCCGAGTCGTTTGCCCTGCCGGAGGTATCGATTGAATATATCGAAATTGTGGACCCGGAAACACTGCAAGAGCAAAGCGAAATTCAAGACCGTTCGCTGGTTGCCGTGGCTGCCCGGGTGGGGGCTACTCGGCTGATCGACAATATTGAGATAGACTTGTCAAATCTCCAAGAGAAGGTATAATCAGGGTTTTGTGAGAATCCTAAGAATGCACAGGAGTAATCATGCTGATTAAGGCGCTGAAAGCGAAGATTCATCGGGCTCGCGTCACCGAGACCAAGATCGACTACCCGGGCAGCATCGGGATCGACGAGCAGATTCTCGAAGAGGCGGGCATTGCCTCTTATGAGGAAGTCCTGCTGGCCAATGTTACCAACGGGGCCCGCGTGGAGACCTACGTGGTGCCGGCCCCGAAAGGAAGCGGCGATATTGTCGTGCTCGGCGCCGCCGCCCGCCTGTTCAGTCCGGGGGATGTCGTGATTATCATGAATTTCGCCTACTTCTCGGCGGATGAACTGAAAGGCCACAAGCCCCGCATCCTTGTCTGCGACGAACACAACAACACATCACGGTTGAAATAATTCATGCATCCGGAACTGATAGAAATCCCGTTTCTTCATCAGACCATCAAAAGCTGGGGGGTGATGGTGGTCCTTGGCTTTTTGGCGGCCCTGTGGCTGATGCGCCGCATTATGCGCCGTATTGGTGAAGACCCCGAATGGATCAGCAACGCGGCGCTTTATTCGCTGATCGCCGGCGTTATCGGGGCGCGGATTTTTTTTGTCGTTCACCATTATGATCTTTTTCGGGGCCGGCCGATGGCGGTCTTTGCCATCTGGGTGGGGGGCGTGGAACTTCTCGGCGGCGTGCTGGCGGCCCTGCTTGTGCTTTGTGTTTACCTGATTCGGCAGAAACGGCCGCTTCTGCTGTATCTCGATGTTCTGGCCATCGGGCTGATGATCGGGCTGGGCTTCGGCCGTATCGGCTGTTTTCTTAGCGGCTGCTGCTATGGAAAGTGTACCGAGCAGGCATGGGGCGTCCGTTTTCCCTATAACTCGATCGTTTATAACAGCCAGATTCGGCCCGATCCCCTCCGCGGCCGCAGCCAGCCCCATCTTGATTTACCCGTTGACTACTTCGGTCTTCCGTCGTCGGACGGCTCGGACTGGCTGCCTGTTAAAGAAGAGCATAAAGATATGGCGTATCTCAAACCTTTTGACCGGCTTACCAAAGAGCAACAGGAGGAAGTCCTCCGGGGACTCTACCGGGCCAGAAGGGTGCATCCCACCCAGCTTTATTCCAGCGCAAACGCCTTCTTTCTGGCGGCTGTGCTTTACGGTTTGTGGAGACGAATCGGCCGTTTTCGGCCCGGGGCTGTCGCCGGCGCGATGCTGATGTTCTACGGCGCGGCCCGGTTTTTTCTTGAGACCCTGCGTGATGACAATCCATTCGAATACGAGGGCTGGTGGCTGCTGTACAAAGGGGGAACGATCTCCCAGAATCTCGGCATTTACCTGGTGATTTTCGGTTTTCTTTTGATGGGCTTGTGCCTGTGGAAATCCAAACCCCCGGCGATCCCGAAACACAACGGCAGCCATTCGGCGGCCAAATCCGCTGTGAAGAAGCCCAGGCAATAGGCCTTATTTTTTCAGAGCGAGCAGGACCTCGCACAATTTTGTCAATTGGTCCTCGCTGTGTTCCGACTGCACGCTGATGCGCAGGCGAGCGGTCCCCTTCGGCACGGTAGGGGGGCGAATGGCCAGCACAAAGAACCCTTTGGCCTCCAGCCCGGCGGCCCAGTCCAGGGCCTTCTCCGCCGTTCCGACAATGACCGGGATAATCTGGGTGGTGCTTTGGCCGATGTTCAGGCCCATCTCGGAAAAACGGTTGCGCAGCCGGGAGGCCTTGTCCTGCAAACGTTTTGGCCGGTCCGGCTCGGTTTGGATAATGCGGATTGCCTGCAGGGCCGCCGCTGCGCATGCGGGGGGCGGTGCGGTGGTGTAAATAAACGGCCGGGCTTTATTGATCAGGTAGTCGATGACCGTTTGTTCGGATGCGATCATCGCTCCGCTTGAGCCGACGGCCTTGCCCAGCGGGGCTACGATGATATCCGCCTGATCGGTCAGCCCCAGCTCTTCGGCAAGTCCGCCCCCCGTCGGTCCGAGGCAGCCCAGCCCGTGGGCCTCATCGACAATCAAAATGGCCTTGTAGCGGTTTTTCAATTCGGCCAGCCGGGCCAGGTCCGCCCGGTCGCCGTCCATCGAAAAGACGCTTTCGGTTACGATAAATTTTCGGCGATAGGCCGGATTGGACAAATGTTTTTCGAGCCGGCCGAGCTGATCCCGCCGGTAGGTTCGAAAATCCGCCTGCCCGCCCCGCACGGCGTCCACAATGGAGGCATGGTCGAGCCGGTCCATGAGGACCAGGTCGCCTTTTTTAGGCAGGGCCGTCAGCAGGGCCTGGTTGGCGGTCCAGCCGGAGGGAAAATACAGGGCGCTTTCCTTTTTCATCCAGCGGGCAAACTCAGTTTCCAGATCCCTGTGCGGGCTCATCGTTCCGCAGATCAGCCGGGAGGCGGCGGCTCCGAATCCCCAGGACTTTGCGGCGGCCGCGGCCGCGGAAAGGACCCGATGATCCGAGGCCAGATTCAGGTAATTGTTGCTGCAGAACAGAATTTTCGGATGTTTGGGATCCTCGGCCGTGTACACCACCGGCCCCTGCGATGAAACAATCTCCCGCAGGCGGCGCAGCAGATTTGCCTGCCGCAGATCATCCAGTTCCCGCTGTAGATACTCAAATTCACGCACGCACGAGGTCCCATTGAATCCGTTTTCAGGGACGGATTATGATCTATGCCGGGGCCGTTGTCAATGGGAAGCCGAAACGGTCAGGGCTGCGCGGAGATCATGATGTTTCCGATCCGGACGTTGTCGGCCCCGATGCTGTTGGCCGCGTCCTTTGTATATCGCCACTCGAGGACCATCAATTGGGGCTCCGTGATATTGTGTACCTGGTAATGCAGCGGCTGCGGGGGCATGTTTCCGCTGAAGGCCGGCTGACCGCCCATTTCCGTCTGCACAGCGCCGTCCAAGAGAAATTCGAACACGTCGGCAAAGGGTTCCGTGTCGCATTCAAACTGGAACGTGATATCCAGAATGCCTGATGAGCCGGGCAACACCTTGACCGGCAGCTTGACGGAGGTAAACTGGCTGTGTGAAATCGCCGGTGATTCGGCGGCGGGCATCGGTGAAGCGACCACCGACCAGGCGCCGCCGTCGCCTTCATATAGCCACGGCAGTTCGGACGGCAGGGGGCCGGTCGGACCGAAATGAACGTCCAGTTCGGTTCGAAACTCCGGCGGGCGCACCATCCATGCCGCGGTCAGCCGATGCAGGTCCCGCATGTCCACACGCCAGTCGCCGGTATAATCATAGCGGATATTCGGATCGGTGATCTCGCTGTGGGTTGTATTCCAGCAACGGGAAAAGCCGGCAAACTCGTCCATGTCGCAAATCGGCAGCCCGGTTGGGATCGGAATCCTTTCGGCCAGGGCCAGGGCAATCTGCACATTGCCGACGGTATTGTAATAGTAGCCGTCGCCGGGGGCAGAGGCGGGGATCCATTGTTTGGCGCTGATGCCGACGCTGCACAACCGGCTTGCAGCGGCATAGCCGATGTCGTGTGCGGCGACCGTGTATTGCTGATTGGAGGCAATGGAGCCGTAGGCCGCAAAAATTCCCTGGGCATTGGTAAATACGGTCACCGGAAGAAACATCGGGTTGACAGAGGTAATATCGACCTGAATCCCCTCCAGCGCAGCGCCGGCCTTGTCGGTGACCCGGCCGCTGATGATTTCTCCGGTTGCGGGGGTGGGAAAGGGCTTAAAAATATTGAATGCGACGCCGTCGAGAACGTTGTAACCGGCCGAGTCATTGGTGGTGCCGACGCCCGGCAGGGTGAACCAGCCGAGATTGGTTGCCGGCGGGGTGACGCCTAAGACCGGCATGCCGAAGTTGTAGTGAAAATACGCCGTTCCGAATGTGTCATAGCCGTATCCGTCGATGACCAGTACATGGCCGCTTTGGAGACTGGTGTCGTTGACGCCGATCAGGACGGGCAGGCCGGCGTCGAGGTTGGTCATGATCGCCAACTCGGCCAGGGCCGCATTGATGCTTTGAGGCAGAAGGACGCCTCCGGAGACGAAGTTGCCTTCAATCGTGACCGCATTGGAATAGGTAAACCCCACAAAGACGTTATCGATGTAGTCAAAATCGGTTCCGGAGCCCGATGCCCAGTAATCCATGCCGAGGGCGGCGCCGAGATCGTGCAGGAGGGCGCCGACTTCCTGCCGGGCCGACCCATTGAAAGCGATCTGCTCCATCAGCAGCCAGTCGTAATTGCCGAGCGCACCGCCCATAATGGAGGCCGAATATGCCGTGCCGTCGGCGTAAATCGTAAAGGACGTTCCATAGGGATACTGCGGTATGGCCCACTGGTGAAAGTTCATCAACTGGGCCATTGCTGTGGCCGCGCAGCCGGCCGGATAGTTGGCGGCGGAACCCGGCGTGGAAGGGTAACCGCCGGAATCGGGGGTAAAGTAGTTAAAACAGGCGTTGCCGTTTACGGTGGTCTGTCCCCACTCGGTGCTGAGCAGGGGGGCAACGCGAACATCCGAGGGAGGCAGCGCGACGGCAAGAGAGCCGATACCGATGAGAATAACCGCTGCAGAGAACCATTTCCTTTTCATAGCAACCTCCAAAGTGAAAATGAAACCCGAAACGTATTGGCGATTCCGCTATCGCTTCTTTCAATGCAAAAACCCGCTGCTGACAGACCCTTAGCTGTCAACCCAGCGGGTTTGATGTTCCAACTTTGAATACTCGATTACTCCTCATCACTCCCTCACAAAAAGGGATTCCATTGAGGGATATTGTACCAAAATCCGTTCCGGAATATCAAGAAAAAAACTCATTTTATATTGATTCAGGAGAAAATTGACTATGGTTTCTGATCGAATCGGGCGGAATTCGTTACAAAGACGCAAAAAAAGAGGCCCATCCTGATTCGGGACAGGCCTCTTAGAAACACCTCTTTTTCGAAGTCTATTTGCTTCTTTTCAGCAAAGCCACTCCGCCGAAGGCCAATAGAGCCAGCGTCGAAGGTTCGGGAACCATCGTCACATTGGCATCGCGAACCGCTAATGCGTATTGTTCAAAACGTTTGGCGCTTTTCCACGCCACGCCGGTAGCAAAATTGAACTGGTAGGCATACGTACCGTCTTCCGTGCCGGTACGGTACTGGTTTTCGATCAATGATTCAAAAGGACCGGTGTTTTCCAGGCCGTTATTCTCAGTATTTCCGAGGGATGTGTAATACAAGTGACCCATCTCGGAGCAGGTAAGACTACCGCCTGTTTGCGGATTCTCACCGGCACTTGGAAGCCGCCAGTTGTCTTCCTGCCAGGTGACAATATACAGGGATGTATCGATGTTCAAAGTAAGCTGCGCCCCCAGTCCCGCGGCCCAGGACATCTGCGCATCCCAATCGGCCTTCGGACTTGAATAATCCAGCCAGACCAGCCCCTGCTCCTGCTCGTAAATAAGCGTGTAGTCGCTGCCGTCATAGGTCGCTGTTCCGATTGCCACCAAACCGGCCTGCGCCGCAGTGGTCAGAACCGCACACAGCACCGCCGCACAGAGCGCGCGGCCAACCAACGGATTGTTTGCTGTCATTTCGCTACCCTCCAAAAATTCATAACATTACCGATTCACTGTATTTTAGACACAAATACACCTCTTTTGTGAGATCGAGAGAATACAGAAGAAAACCGCAGAAGATTGATCCCTCCATATGCTTCTCCGCCTACGAATGAAAATATTAGCATAAAATCGCCGGATTGTCAATATAATATTACCCATATTTACATTATTCTCTTTTTTTTGTCTTAAATCCCTTCCAGCCAGTTATTTATTAAAATAAGCAGGTCATCCATGTCTACCAGGCACGGTCCCGCCAGGCCGGTCTGGATATCCGCCCTATTGTTTCCGCTTTGCCATCCGCCGCTCAGGATCGAAAAATCATACAGATTCACCCTGCAATCCCCATCCAGGTCGCCGTACTCGGCCGAGGTGCGCTCATAGGCGCCGATGTCAACGACCGCGGGGGCGGCGCATTGATAATCAAAAATTCTCGCCTTGAACGCGATATCATAGGGCAGGGTTTCGGCCGTGTCGCCGTCTGCGTCGAGATCCGCGATATCGGCAGGCACGGCCGTGTTGTCGCCGGCGTCAATACAGGGCGATCCGGACGAGACCCTGAAATCTCCGTTTTGGGCGTCGATGAATCCGGGGTTTTCGTCGCTGTTCTGATCTGCCGGCGTGCCGTAGCCGCCCTGGACAACGCAGTAGGTTACGACCGGATTGGAATTATTGATGTTCATTATCACGTCGCTGCCGTCAACATTCCACAGAACGCTGTTTGTAATCTCCGCATCGGAAAACTGGTAATTATAGATCCCGTCGCCGACACATCCGGCCTGATTATTATAGAAAACGCAGTTAATAATCCGCGGCGATGAGTCATGGTTATACATGGCCCCGCCGTGCCGACCGGTGGCTCCGGCAGTGTTATTGCTGATTATGCAATTGACAAAAAGGGTATCGACCACCGTCGAGTTAAACACCGCTCCGCCGTGCTGTGTATCGGACTGATTGTTGTTAAATACACAGCCGATGAATTTCGGCGAACAGGGATAAGAACTGAGCCCTTCATTGCAAACGGCCCCGCCGTCGAGTTTCGCGGAATTCTTCTCAAACAGGCAATTGACGATCCGGGGGGAACTGTTTGAGCCGTTGTAGACAGCCCCGCCGCGTCCGCGGCTAAGCGTTGAATCAGCCCGGTTCTCCTCGAATACACAGTCTCGTATTGTCGGGGAGGAAGGGTCAATATTGGAGATGGCCCCGCCGAATGATTCGGCGACATTCTGTGTGAAGTAACAGTTGATAATCTGCGGCGAGGAGTAGGTGTTGAACATGGCGCCTCCGTGACTGTACGCGCTGCCGCCGGCGGCATTGTCTGTGAACGTACAGTTTCGGATTGTCGGGGACGCGTCATAATTATAAAATCCCCCTCCGCTGCGACAAGAACTTATAGGATAATCGGCATTTCCGCCGGTGATTGTAAATCCGTCCAGCACGGCGGTATTGTCAAGGTCTGAATTGCGCGGATGGTAAAACACATGATAACAGTTATCCGCCGGATCATCTACCACGCCGATATCCCCGCTTAGAATTGAAGAATGTTGATCCCAATCCCTCTGCTCCGCAGAGGTTTCAGTGCCTGTGAAGCCGCCGAGTATTTCCACGCCGTTTTTCAACTGAAATGCCCTGTATCGATCCCCCGTTCCTCCGACTTGGCGGGTGGGGTTATAAGTACCCGCGGCGACCCATATCTGATCACCGCTTGCCGCCTCATCGAGGGCGTCCTGCATTTCTCCGTACGCATCCGCCCAGGATGTGCCATTGTTTGCCCCGGAAGCAGAGGCATCCACATAAATCACGGATGCGGCGGTCAGCGTGCTTCCTAAAAGCAACAGGGCCATGATGCATACTTTTTTCGTTCTCCTGGTCATTTTCATCCCCTTTCTGCAGGCCTCCATAAACATAAAAAAACCACTGCCGACAGATCTTTCGTCTGTCAGTCCAGTGGATTACGAATTACACCTTAAAAGGTCTCCTTTGTGTTCATCTCCTCATCCAACCTGTCATCAGCCTCCAATGTCGTACAAAACAATAGTGGTATAATACTAAAATCGATATCTGAGATCAAGAAAAATGATCTTTTTTTCGCCTAAAAAAACGAATGATCCGTTAGAATTAAAGGTCATTCCGGCCGATTCGAAAAAACCTTATTCTCCTCCCAAATCCCGGTTTTTGATAATAATATTACTCCTTTTCCAGCCAGTGTTTACGGTGTTTTTTGGGGGGTTTCGGCAAGCTTCCGTCTAGATTTTCCATTTTTTCATGGATACAATATTAAAGATCAACTTCTTTTTGGGATTTAGACCGATGGACGAACAGACAGAAGAATCCGTGCATAACCCGCCCGAGGAAGTCAAGGCCCCCACAAAAGAGGAGCTGTTGAAAACACCGGAAGGGCAACTCCTTACGGCCGGGACAATCCTGGCTTTTGGATACCTGTTCTGGCTGGTCCTGATGCTGATTTTCTCTACGGATCAGGCCCAGGTTTTGGTGGGTATGACGGCTACGGAGATTCTCTTCGGCCGGGCGGCCGCGATGGCCTTCGGCTATTCGCTTGGCCTGTCCGGCAGCATGGTCATTTTCGTCTGCGCGCTGCTCGAAACCGTCCTTGTGCTGCTTTTTTATCCGCTTTTCGTATTCAGTTTTCGGCACCTTCTCCAGTGGCGATGGCTCAAGCGTTCCTTTGACCGCATTCATCGCTCGGCCGAACTGCACAAGGGCAAGGTCCAGCGGTACGGGATCATCGGGCTGTTTGTCTTTGTCTGGCTGCCGTTCTTCATGACCGGGCCGGTTGTCGGCTGCGTCATCGGATTTCTGCTGGGTCTTCGGGTTCGCACTAATATGGCAGCCGTGCTGGCCGGAACCTATACCGCCATTGTGGGCTGGGCCGTCTTCATGCGAACCATTCACGATCATGCGGCCTCCACCAGTTCCTATGCCGCGGTGGTGCTGCTGATTCTGCTGCTGATTCTGATGATCGTCAGCCGGGGGCTGCACAAAGCGCTTTCGGGAGGCCCCGGCAGAAAGGGGACTCAGTGACCTTCGCTGTAGCGATCGAGAAAGCGGTCCATTAGCGCCCGCGTACAGGCCCCCGGCCTGCCGCTGCCGATTGGTCTGCCGTCCAGCTCAACGACGGGGATAATGTCTTTGGTGGTTACGGCGATAAACAGTTCATCCATCTCCGCGGCCCGCTTGGGTGTGATCGCCTCTTCAACGGGCCTGAGTCCGGCATCGGGGGCAATCTGCAGCACCACGGCCCGCGTGATGGACGGCAGGATCGCCGGGCCCAGCGGATGCGTATAAAGCGTCTTTTCGCTGCCGTCCACGGCGAAAAAAGCGGACCCGGCGCCTTCGGTAATCAGCCCCGCTTCGTTGACAAGGAGGGCCTCGGTGCATCTCTTGCGGTCGGCGTCCATGCGGGCCAGGATGTTGGGGAGCAGGTTGAGGGATTTGATGTCGCATCGTTTCCACCGCCAATCGGGATGGGTGCTGACGCGGATTCCCTCCTGTTTTTTTCGCGGTTCGTCATGCAGGGCCTGAACCGTCAACAGGAAATTGGGCCTCAGTCCGTCGCAGGGCAGATGGTCCCTCAGGTGCGATCCTCGCGTGAGGTGAAAATAGATTTTGGCATTTTCAAAACCCGCCTGCTCAAAGGCCTCAAGGACTTGGCTTCGGATCGACGTGATATCGACCTGGGGAATACGGATTTCAGCGGCGCTGCGTTCAAAGCGGGCCAGGTGTTCTTCGAGCGCAAAAATGCGTCCGCGGCAGCTTCGCAGGACCTCATAGACGCCGTCGCCGAAGAAAAGCCCGCGATCCAGAAACTGGGGCGGTACCTCCGTCAAAGGCAGGATCCGGTCGTTTATCCGAGCGATTTCCATATCCGGTTTCTCCCGATTCGTCTGTGCAAAACGGGTATCATAGCCCAAGCGGGGCGTTTTGGCAATGGCGGAAAATCGATAAAAATTTCAGGTAAAGCCGCCGGCAAAATCAGTGTAAGTGCTTGTAAGGCAAGAAGATAGACCTGTTTTGTGCCGGCCATAAATTATGCTTTACAAGCTTGGCTAAAAGGCATAAAATGAGCGATTCTTGTATATCGAAAAAACAAAAGCAGACAGAACCACAGAATAGTTTGGGAGTAGTCATGTACGCGATTATTGAGCAAGGCGGTAAGCAATACAAGGTAAGCCAGGGCGATGTGATTAACATTGAACTGACGGAAGTGCCCGACGATGCCAAGACGATTGAGCTGGATAAGGTGCTGTTTGTCAGCGACGGCCAGACGATTCAGGTGGGGGCTCCTTACCTGGACGGGGCCAAAGTGGTCGCCAGTTTCAAGGTCAGCGCAGAGGATGCCGTCGTCAAAGGCCCCAAGCTGTACCCCATGCATTTTCGCAGACGTAAGAACAGCAGTAAGAAAATCGGCCATCGGCAAAAATATCTTCAGGTCGTAATCGATTCCATCGAGGCATAGCCATTAGACCTGGTCGTATAGGTTGAGGAAACCAACCTGCCTGCACAACAACAGGCAGGTTTTTTTATGTCTGTTCGAGCAGGGTTTGAGGGTGTTCGATCTGTTTTTTGACATAATCAAGAAACTGGGCCGCGTCGGCCCCGTTGGCTACCCGGTGATCGACAGAGAGGGTCAGGGTCATGAATTTCCGGATTTTCATGTCCCGGCCGTCAGGGACCCATTGTTCCGTGATTCGGCCGACGCCGAGGATGGAGGTCTGGCCGGGAATGACAATCGGGATGAAAGAATCTATGCCGCAGCTTCCGAGATTGCTGATGGTGCAGCAGCCCCCCTCGAGGTCTTCGGGTCGAAGGGCATTCTGCCGTGCTCTCGTGAGCAATTCCTCCGTCGCGGAGGTGATTTCGGGGAGGGTCATCTTTTCCACGGCCCGGAGAACCGGGGCGACCAGGCCGTGTTCGGCGGCGATGGCCAGGCCGACATCTATGTGCTCGGGCAGCTCAATGGCATCGGCCGCCAGGCGGCCTGTCATCACGGGATAGCGCTGCAGGGAAACGGCCAGCGCTTTGAGCAAAAAATCGTTGTAGGAAAGATTCCGTGAAGTTGTGCGGTTGTTCGTTTCTCGCAGCGCCGTCAGTTCCGTCACGTCGGCCCGGAGATTGAGATAGAAACAGGGAATCTGCCGTTTGGAGGCAAGCATTTTTTCGGCAATGATGATCTGCCAGCGGCTGAGTGGAATTCTCATGCCGGGTTTGAGCTGGGCCGGGAGGGGCTGATGAGAAGTCTGAAAGGCGCGGATCGCCTCAATCGGCCCGACAGCGGAGCGCACTTTGGCCAGCGGTTCGGATTCCATATCCGCAGGGTCGGTTGGCCGGACCGGGTGAAGAGGGGCGGGTGTTTCTTCAAGAACCGTCTGTCGGGCGGCGGCAACCTGCCCGCGGAGTTTGTCGAGCAGGGAGGGATCTATGGGCCGGCTGTCTTCCGTTAAAACGAACAGGGGGGTATCCACGGGAAGCGTCATGCCCGGCTCGGCGAGGAGGGCCCCGATAAATCCTTCGGCGGGGGATTCCATTTCCATGGTTGCCTTGTCGGTTTCAAGATCGGCCAGGACCTGTCCCTTGGTGACTTTTTGGCCGGATCGGACATGAACGGCAAGAATCGTCGCCTGTTCCATAGTGCGGCCGAATCGGGGCAGTGTAATTTCAATTGCCATTTGTAATCCCTGTTTCCTGACTCATTTTTCAGATTCAGGATTTGTATATACTGCCGCAGGGAAAACAAAGCAAGTGTTTTTTGAAAGGCAGGGCGGTCAGCTTTGAGCGAAGCGGATCAGGGCCGCGGCAATTTTGTCGAGGGGCAGAACCGTTTCGGCGGCCTCCAGCTTAATCGCTTCTTTTGGCATTCCGAAGACAATGGAAGTCGCTTCGTCCTGGGCGATTGTATGGCAGCCGGCCTGCCTCATGGACAGCATTCCTTTGGCCCCGTCATTGCCCATGCCGGTTAAAATGGCCGCGACGGCGTTGGTGCCGGCATATTTTGCGGCGGAATTGAACAGGACTTCAACGCTGGGCTTCTGATGGCAGACGGCCGGACCGTCCTTGATGGAGACATAGTAATTGGCCCCGGAACGCTGGAGGACCATGTGATAGCCGCCCGGGGCGATCAGGACCCGGCCGGGGATTATATGGTCGCCGTCACGGGCTTCACGAACCTGCACGGTACACTCCTGATTGAGACGCTCGGCGAAGGACCGGGTAAACTGGGCGGGCATGTGCTGGACGACAACCGTTCCGGGACAGTCGGCCGGCAGGGCCGAGAGAACACAGGTCAGGGCCTGTACGCCGCCTGTGGAGGCGCCGATTGTCAGGATTTTATTTGTTGTTTCGAGCATGTGGCTGGCTTGAACGGGCTGCGCCGGCGCCGCGGGTGCGGAAGGGGGCTGATAAAAGCTGCCCTTCGGCACGGCAAGAATCGTGGAACAAAGGCGCGAGCAGGCGTCCCCGACACTGTAGGAGGGACCGGGCTTGGCCAATACATCAACCGCCCCGGAAGCGAGGGCTTCGATTGCGGTTTTGCTGCCTTCGGGAGTCAAGGAACTGAAGATGATAATCGGCATGGGATGATGTTTCATGAGTTTTTTGAGAAAGGTTACGCCGTCCATCCGCGGCATTTCCACGTCGAGGATCAGGACATCCGGATTTAAATGGACAATTTTGTCGCGTGCGATATAGGGGTCCGGAGCGGTACCGACGACCTCGATCGAGGGATTTTTTCCGAGTTCTTTACACAGTATTTTTCGTACGATGGCTGAATCATCGACGATGAGTACTTTGGTTGTATCGAGGGTAGTAGAGGACATCCGCAGTGTTCCTTTTTATAGCTCTTTTTCAATTCCGCCGGCTTTGATCAGCACCGTGCCGTCATTTATATGAAGATAAAAATTCCTTGGAAGATCGCCTCCCACGTGCTGTCCCTTCAGGAACAGGCCGTGTTTCCAGAGCACTTTGCGCAGGGACAGGATGTTGCGTTTTCCGATGTCAAATCCCTTGGGGCCTGCTTTCATGGCGGCCCCCCCGGCGGTCTTGACAATGATCCGGGACTTGGCCGCCCCGCGCTGGACCATGTTGTCTATCAGAATCTCCATGCCGCTGTCGCAGAACATAAACGGTTCCCGTTCGGCCCGCTGGGGGTCCATTTTGGATTCGGGCAACTGGAAATGAATCATCCCGCCGATTCGCGCGGCCGGATCATACAAGGATACGCCCAGGCACGAGCCAAGCGAGTAGGTGACGAGAACGGCATCCGGATCGCGTGAAATCTTCGCATCAGAGACCTGAATCACAGTCATTTTTTTTGTGGAGGTCGGCATCAGGTTTTCCTGTAAATGGTTGGCTGGACATAACTGAAACGGTGGCGGATTCCTGTAAGGGATTCTGAATGCCCGGTAAAAAAGACTCCGTTTTTATCCAACATATCCCAGAATCGATTGACGAGAGTCTCCTGCGTGGGTTTGTTAAAATAAATCATCACATTGCGGCAAAAGATGAAGTCCAGCGGCCCGTGAAACGGCCACGGCTCCATGAGATTGAGGTATTTGAAGGTGATGAGATTTCTCAGTTCCTGTCGGACCTCATAAGCGTCCTGTCCGGGTCCGGTATGTTTTCGGATCAGATAGCGGTTTTTCAGGGCCGGGGCAAGGCCCGCCACGCGATCGGCTTCGTAACGTCCGGTCTGGGCGATCTTCAGGATCCGGGTTGAAATGTCTGTCGCCAGAATCCGGACATCTCGAATCCCTTTGTCTCGCACCGCTTCGAGCAATGTAATGGCCAGTGAATAGGGTTCTTCACCGGACGAGCAGCCGGCCGACCAGGCCCGAATTCGGGATTTTCCTTCCTGCTGTTTTCGCTTGATCAAGTCCGGCAGAAACACGGTCTGGAGAAACTCAAAATGTTTGGGTTCCCGGAAAAAACTGGTTAGATTGGTGCTGATCTGATCGATCATTTCGGAGAAGAGATCGCTGCCGGGATCCTGCATGACCATCCTGAGATAGTCATCGAAATTATCGATTTTATATTTTCGAAGCAATTTGGCCAGTCGAGCCCGAACCAGTTCTTTCTTGCCTTCGTGGAGATTGATTCCGCAATGGTCATAGACCACCTGGCATATCTGCTGATATTGCTTCTGGGTAATTGTAAACGAATCCAGGCATCCTGTCTTTGTCGCGGTCACGGACAGTCTCCTTAGGAAAGGCCACTTTGATGGCGAGCCAGATCAATGAGGCCGGGAATGTCGAGGATCAAACTGATTTGTCCGTCTCCCATAATCGCCCCTCCGGAGACGCCTTTGATTTTTCCAAGGCCCTGCAGAGATTTGATTACCACCTGCTGCTGGCCGAGGAGGTCATCGACCTGAAGGCAGCATTTTCGGCTGCCTTCGCCGACGACTACGAGCAGGGCTTCGGAGGGATCCTCAACCGCTCCGGACACCGAGAACAGTTTATGAAGCCGGATCAGCGGATGCAACTGGCCCCGAATCATGACGACCTGAGAGCGATTCTGGATGGTGGATATCTGTTCGGGACTCGGCCGCAGACTCTGGACCACGGAATGGATGGGGATGATGTATCTCTGGTTTCCGAGGGTCACGATTTGGCCGTCAATAATCGCCAGCGTAAGGGGAAGATGAATCAGAAACGTGGTGCCCTTATCGGGGGTTGACCGAATTTGAATCTTTCCGTTCAGCGATTCAATATTCTTGCTGACAACGTCCATGCCGACTCCTCGGCCGGAGACATCGGTAATCTTGTCGGCCGTGGAGAAGCCGGGCCGAAAGATCAGCGCATAAATCTCTTCTTCGGTGAGATCCTGAGAATCCGTTATCAGGCCTTTTTCTATCGCTTTTTTGAGGATTTTTTCCCGGTTGAGCCCTCGCCCGTCATCCTCGATTTCAATCAGGATACTTCCCGCTTCGTGCGAAGCCGACAGGCGAATGAGGCCCTGTGCAGATTTTCCCTTTTTTGTTCGTTCCTCGGACGGTTCGAGGCCGTGGTCGATGGAGTTGCGCATCATGTGGATAAGAGGATCCGTGATTTTATCCACAATCGTGCGGTCCAGTTCCGTCTCTTCTCCGAAGGTTTGAAAGTTGATATCCTTTCCGGCCTTGCGGGACAGATCCCGAACCAGTCGGGCCATCTTCTGAAACGCCCCTTTGACGGGGATCATCCGCATGGCCATCGACAATTCCTGGAGTTCCCTTACGATTTTTGACTGCAGAGCGACTTTTCGAAACAGATCGCTGTCGCTGTGACAGGTCTTGCCGACTTCCTCGGAAATCATCAGTTGAGCGACGGACAGTTCCCCGGTCATGTTAATCAATTCATCCAGCCGTTTCGTACTGACCTTGATTTTTTCCTGTGCGGAAGCGGTGTTTTCATTTCCCGCGGGGGGGGCTTTGGGAACCGATTCGAGGAGCGGTTCGAGTTGATCATCCTGGGCGGTATCCATTTTCGGCGGAATCGGTTCGGCCTGCCCTTTGCCGTCGGCCCCCAACTGAATCTGATCAATCAGGGTTTGCAGACTGCCGGTTGACATCCGGAGCGGACTGTTTTTGGAGACGGCTTCTTCGAGATCCCTGAGCATGGTTTTGAGCATATCAATCGCCGTAAACGCCAGATCGCTGTTGGCTCCGACCATCCGCAGTTTGCCTTTTCGGGCCTGGTCCAGCAGATTTTCGGAAACATGGGCGAGCCGATTGATCGCCGTCAAATTCAAAAAGCCGGCCATTCCTTTGATGGTATGGAATCCGCGAAAGATCCGGTTGAGCGTTTCCTCGTTGTCCGGCTGATTTTCGAGGTCCAGCAGGGCGTTTTCGGAGGTTTCGATATGTTCGCGAGACTCGGCGATAAAATCCTGTACGAGAGGAACGTCTTCTTCGGGAATTACAGTCACTTCTTCGGTGTCGGGTTTGTTCTCTTCGGTCTTTTCCTGTACCTCTGATTGCGGACCCTGTACCTCATGAAGGGTTTCAGCCAGCGCTTGCAGGTCCGAAACAGACTGGGACAACTCCTCGAGGAGTTGAGAAGAGGCCGTGCCGTTTTCCTGCATCAGTTTTTCGATTTGCTCGGCTCCGTTTTTGGTCAGCGTTTGAAGCTGAGTTCCGGACGACTGCCCGGTTTCCTCCAGATCCTTGAGGGCGGACTCGATTTCCTGGAAAAGCCGGCTGATTTCCTGCAATTGATCGGTATCCCCGGGATCGATCAGGGGAATTTTTCCGGCGGCCTGTTCGACTAAATCCGTTACTTTATCAGTGGGTTTCATCCTTATGTTCCTCAGGCGGTACAGTCCTTTGTTCTGGTTTACTTTCCGATTTATTACAATCCGGTTGGGTTCTTCCTGTTTCTGCCTGTTTGATCAGGTCCTGAAAAATACCGGAGCCCGTAATCAATCCAAGGACCTGCCCCTCTTTATCCTGGACGGGCAGGGCCCGGATGTCATGCCGGCACATCATTTCCATTGCTTTCCACAGGGGGCTGTCCGGGCTGATGGTATGGACCGGGCGGCTCATGAACCATTTGATACGGATTTGCAGAGACGCATCATCGAGCGGCCGCCGGTAAAGACTGAATACGGGTTTGAGGTACGGACTGACCGCTTCATTGAGATCACTGCGGGTGAGGATTCCGCCCAGTCGATGCTCTTCTTCGACAAGAGCACACCGGGTATTATGGCTTTGCATCTGCTGGAGGGCGGTTTCTACGGACGTATTGGAATCGAGCCAGAGCAGATCGGTGGTCATCACGGAACGAGCCGGACGATCCAAAATCCGACAATCCAGTCCTTCCTCCGCTCTTGAGACAGCCGGGCTCGATTCTTTTTCGGAATCGATCAATTCTCGGATTGCCTCGGTGACGGGGCGATCTTCCGGTTTGGGTTCTTCCGGGACGGAATCCTGTTTTTCGACTTGGGGATCTTTCGCTTCCGGTTCTTCTTTTGCCTGGGGTGCCGGGCCTGCGGGGGGTTGTTCCGGCTCCGGCTGTGGTTCCGTTTCGGCAGGGGGCGGCGGCGGCGATTGTTCCGTCGTTTCCGCCGGAGGGGGGGCCGGTTCCTCTGTTTGCGGCTCAGCGGCCTGCGGGCCGAAGAGAGAATCCGGAAACACAGCCGCACATCGGAAAGAGGGCAGATCCGGGACGGTGATGTCCCAAAGAACCCGCAGGCAGGTGTTTTCGGGGGCAAGTCCGAGCGATTCTTCGGCCTGCTTCCAGGCGCTGAAAAGCTTTGTGTCGATCTGGAGGAAATGCTCGTGCCCGGTCATTCGTTCCCGATAGACCCGGTCCCAGGAGCCGATCATGAGATTGCCGGTCTCCCGGATACTATCGATGAGTTTCTGGGCCTCGTCGAGGGTTCCTCTCCGGCTTTGCTCCTTGATCTTGTCTTCCGGAAGCATAACAATCAGTCCGGAAAGAATGAAGATTCCCGGCTTGTCAAGCAGCAGATAAAAAGACCCCTGCAGGACGCCTTTTGACTGGACCGAATAGACCGCGGTCAGCGCGGAGAAGTCGGATTCGAGCTCTTTAAAAGCACCCAGCCCGGCAGCCGACTGGCTGCTGGAGAGGGCGATGCCCAGCATGCCGTCAAGGTCTTCGCAGAAGGCCTTTGTAGACTCTGTGCTGAGCGAAGGCAATACGGTTTCAATTTCGGCGGCGTTCTGTGCCATTGTCTATTCAGTCAATCCGGGTGCCGATTATTTTTCTTTGTAAAAGAGGATAAAAACGGCCTCGAAATCCTCATCGATACACACCGGGACGCATGCCTGTTCATAGCGTTCTCCGAGTGTGTTTTGCAATTCCTTTCCGGATACGACGGAGGGTATGGAGACCTCGATATCCGGGTACGATTCCTGGAGACGGCTCTTGATACTGCCCATGACCATGTTGGCGACTTCGCCGATGGCGTCGCAGACTTCGGTGGGGCTGACGTCTGTTTCCGGATCGAGTGCCAGCATATTCCGGGCCACGCTCAGGGCACAGGGTTCGGCCAGGGAGATTACCAGGCATCCTTCCAGTTTGCCTTTGAAGGTAATAGACCCCATCAGCGATTGCGCCTGGTTTGTTGCGGCTGCCGATACGCTCGGTTCGATCTCCATGAAAATCATGGTTTCAAAGACTTCCTTGGCCGCATCGAGAACCGTCTCTGAGTACAATTCCTGTTTAATC
>JAHDQI010000419.1 GCA_018433925.1 Phycisphaerae bacterium
CGAGGAACTGGCCGGAGATATTTTGAATTATTTCTGGCTGGATTCGACTCGCATCGGCTGTTATGTGCTGGATGTTGTCGGGCACGGTGTCTCGGCGGCTCTTTATTCCGTTGCTCTAAGCCATTTTTTGTCGCCCTTTTCAGCGAATTCATTTCTTTATAGTACTCGGGATGAGGAATCCGCCCATCGGGTGATTGCCTCTCCGGTGCAGGTGGCGGAAGGATTAAACCAAACCTTTTTTGATGGCGGGGCATTGCGTTTCTTTACGCTTCTGTATGGGATTTATGACACACAAAACGGGGTATTTGACTATGTCTCGGCTGGCCATCCGCCGGTCATTCATCAGCGTGTCGAGGGGAGGGCTTCGGTACAGCCGGCTACGGGTTTCCCGATTGGAGTTGTCGAAAATCCGCAGTATGAACCGTCTCAGATTTGTCTTCATCCCGGTGATCGCCTGTTTCTGTATAGTGACGGCCTGACAGAGGTTCACAATCCCAAAGATCAAATGATCGAAGAAGAGGGATTGTGTCGTATTCTCGATCAGCATCAGCCGCTTCCGCTGGTTAAGACAGTTGACGCAGTCGTTCAGTCGCTGCGAAGCTTTACCGATAAAGATTCGTTTCAGGATGATGTCTCGATTCTGGCCGTCCAACGTGTAAAATAATCGTACATAAATACTTTATATAAAATATCTTATAAAAATAATTAAAAAATGTGAACAAAATTTCTTTTTATAAATATATTATTATATAAATATACAAATATACAAATAAATCTATGTACAAGGAGTTTCCAATATGGATTATGAAGTGGCCCAACAAGTTTCGGCGGTACTCAGGGCAGTGGCCCATCCAATTCGTCTTCAAATTATTTCGGCTCTTGAATATGGTGAATTGTGCGTTGGCAAGATCAGTGAGCGGCTTGAGACCCAGCAGGCCGTAATCAGTCAGCAGCTTGCCCTCCTCAAGGACAAGGATATTCTGGATGCCCGGCGGGAGGGAACCAACGTGTACTATCGAATCAAAAATAAGAATGTAATCCATTTGCTTCATTGCGTTTATAATCACTGTGATTCAAATTGATTTTTTCAGGGAGCGTATAATGACCAGAAAAGTACTCATTGTAGGGGGTGTGGCCGGTGGGGCCTCAGCGGCCGCACGGCTTCGTCGGTTGGATGAACAGGCAGAAATTATCATGTTTGAGCGCGGGCCGTATATTTCATTTGCCAACTGTGGCCTTCCGTATTACATCGGACGGACTATCGAGGATCGGGACGAGTTGCTGCTGCAGTCGCCCGAATCCTTTCGGCAGCGGTTTGCTGTGAATGTGCGGGTTAATCAGGAGGTGCTGCGGATCGACCGTTCTCGAAAGGAAGTCGAAATCCTCAATGGTGCTGACGGTCGGCGCTATGCCGAATCCTACGATCACCTGATTCTCTCGCCCGGTGCAGAGCCGTTTCGTCCGCCTATCGAGGGGGCCGGTTCAGCCCGCGTGTTTACCCTGCGGTCCGTTCCTGATGCTGATGCGATTGATTCGTTCATTGAAACAAACCGGCCCAAACGGGCTGTCATCGTGGGAGCCGGTTATATCGGCCTGGAAATGGCGGAAAACCTGCGGGACCGCGGCCTGCTGGCGGCTGTGGTAGAAATGGCCCCTTCGGTGCTGCCGACCGCTCTGGATCCGGAGATGGCCTGGCGAATTCATTGTCATCTTGAAGAAAAAAATGTGGCGCTGTGGCTCAACGATGCCGTCAGCGCATTCCAGGAAACGGGGACAGGGCTTCATGTCAAGCTCAAGTCCGGCATGACGCTGAGCTGTGATTTCGCGATCCTGGCCGCCGGTGTCAAACCGGAGGTCAAACTGGCCAAAGAGGCGGGCCTGAAGATCGGTCCCCGCGGCGGGATTGAAGCGAGCCCTTCTTTACAGACCAGCGATCCGAATATCTATGCCATCGGCGATGCCGTGGAAGTGCGGCATCCGGTACTGGAGCAGCCGACGTTGATCCCGCTGGCCGGTCCGGCCAATAAGCAGGGGCGCATGGCTGCCGATAACCTTTGCGGCATGAATCGCACGTATCCGGGCACCATCGGAACCGGCATCCTGAAGGTTTTTGATCTGACGGTTGCTATGACCGGGGCCGGCGAAGGACTTTTGCGGAAAAGCGGTGTTGATTATGAAAAGCTCTATATCCATCCCGCCCACCACGTGGGCTATTATCCCGGAGCCCGGCAGATGCACATGAAAGTGCTGTTCAGCAAACCTGAGGGTCGAATCCTTGGTGCCCAGATTGTCGGATCGGAAGGCGTGGACAGGCGGATCGATCTGTTGGCCGTGTCGGTTCAGAAGGGCATGACAGTCTATGATTTGCAGACGCTGGAACTGGCCTATGCCCCGCCTTACGGCAGCGGGAAGGATGCGATCAATATGGCCGGATTTGTTGGGGCCAATATCCTTGAAGGAACCATGCCGATTGAGCACTGCGACCAGTTGAAAGAGGGGGATTATATTCTTGATGTGCGGACCAAGAAGGAATATGAGCGGGGGGCTGTCCCCGGTGCGGTCAATATTCCAGTAGATGAACTGCGCGGCCGGCTTGGAGAAATGCCGGGGGGCAAAGTGATTTACGTTTATTGCGGTGTTGGAATTCGAAGTTATGCGGCGGTGCGAATTCTGCTTCAGAATGGATATGATGCAAAAAATCTCTGCGGCGGCTACCTGACCTGGTGTGCCTTTACGCATCAGCATGTTGAAGAATCGCAAAGCGCAAAACAGTTAAAAGAGGAATTCGGTGTTCTGTAGGATGTTCGGGTTCGGGAAGGAACTGGCGCAATCCGGAAAGGAATGGATATGGAACTGAAGGACAAGATCGTTTCATTCTCGATAGACCATTACAAACTGGTCACCTGGGTCATGGTTCTCTTCACGGTGGCCTGCGGAGCGATGATTCCGCTGATCCGGGTGGATACGGACCCGGAAAATATGCTTTCTTCCGATGAGCCGGTGCGGATCTTTCATAATGAGACCAAGCAGCGTTTTAATCTCAGTGACATGGTGGTTCTGGGGGTTGTCAATGAACATCATGAATACGGCGTGTTCAATCCGGATACGCTCCGGCGTATTTATGAACTGACTGAATTTGCCAAAACGCTGCAATGGGACGACCCGGAGCACGAAGGCAGGCAGGCGGGCGTGATTGAAGTGGATATGATCGCCCCGTCTTTGATTGATCATATTGAAGGCGGCGGCGGAGTTGTCCGGTTTGAATGGCTCATGCCCCGTCCTCCGCAGACGCAGCAGGAAGCCCTGGAAATTCGCGACAAGGCGATGTCCAATCAGTTGCTGCGGGGTACGATGGTCTCCGAAGACGGCCGGGCGCTGATGCTGCTTCTGCCCCTGACGGACAAACATCTGAGCTATCGGGTCTATTCGGCCCTGAACAAGAAGATCGCTGAAATCGGCGGGGATGAAGAATATCACATAACGGGTCTGCCCGTGGCGGAGGATACCTTTGGTGTGGAAATGTTTATCCAGATGGCGATCTCGGCGCCGCTGGCGATGGTGACAATCTTTCTCTTGATGCTGCTTTTCTTTCGCAAGCTGGTGCTGGTTATATCTCCGATGATTGTGGCGATGGTCTCGGTCATTTCCACGATGGGGCTTTTGATCGGGTTCGGCTTTCCGGTCCATATCATGAGCTCCATGATCCCGATTTTCCTAATGCCGATTGCGGTCGTGGATTCGGTGCATATCCTTTCCGAATTCTTTGACCGGTACACGCCCCAAAAGGGCCGCCGCCAGAGCATCCTTGAGGTGGTTCATGCCCTTTTTGTGCCGATGCTGTATACGTCGCTGACATCGGCGGCCGGTTTTCTGTCGCTGGCGCTGACGCCGATTCCGCCGGTGCAGGTATTCGGGGTTTATGTGGCCGTTGGGATTCTGATCGCCTGGCTGTTTACCGTGACGTTTGTGCCTGCGTATGTGATGATGATTCCGGATCAGCGTCTGGCTGATTTCGGTATGGCGGTTCGGCATGAGGTAAAACAAAACTGGCTGACGCGGATTCTGCATCGAACGGGACGGCTGACCTCACGCGCGGCCGGGCCGATTGTAGCGGTTTTGATCCTGGTGACGGGGGGAGCTGTTTATGGCATTACTCACATCCGGATCAACGATAACCCGGTCAAGTGGTTCTCGAAAAGCCATCCGATCCGGCAGGCGGATATCGCTCTCAATGAGCACTTCGGCGGTACGTATATGGCTTACCTGGTTCTGTCAATGGAAGCTGAAGGCAAAGATCCGGTTTCTGATTCTGTTCGAACGATGGCCGCAGCCATTCGTGACAAAGCGAAGGCCATACAACACGAGTATCCTAAGGCACAATCTGCAGCGGAGGAAATTGTTGGCATTCTGGACTCTGAACCATTCCGGAATATCGGTGATTGGCCGGATCGGTTGGATTATTTTTCTGAAATGGCCAACGAGAAAATGGATGCGATTCCTGAAGCGGAGGATGCGTTATTTTATGCCTGGGATGAAATGGCCAGCTTCGTAAAAGATAAAGTACTGCAGCGTTCCTTCCGTGAGCCGTTCAAGGATCCGGAAGTGCTGCACTATATGTCCGGCCTGCAGAAGCATCTTGAAGATTTAGGACTGGCAGGCAAGAGCAATTCAGCGGCGGACGTAGTGAAAAAAGTGCATCAGGAGCTGACGGACGGATCGGAGGCGAATTTCAAAATTCCCGCGAGTCAGGAAATGGTTTCTGAATGTCTGCTTCAGTATCAGCAAAGTCATCGGCCGCATGATTTGTGGCGTCTGGTGACGATGGATTATCAGCACGCCAATATCTGGCTGCAACTGACCAGCGGGGACAACCGGGATATGGAGCGGGTCGCAGAGGTCGTGGATACGTATATCCTGGATAATCCGCCGCCTGCGGGGATGGAACATCGATGGGCGGGGCTGACGTATATTAACATCGTCTGGCAGGACAAGATGGTCTGGGGGATGGGCCAGTCTTTCCTCGGCAGCTTTCTGGTTGTCTTTATCATGATGTCGCTGCTGTTTCGCTCGCCGCTGTGGGGGCTGCTGTGCATGGTGCCGCTGACGATTACGATTGCGGTGATTTACGGCATCATCGGCCTGGTCGGCAAGGATTACGATATGCCGGTAGCGGTGCTCAGTGCCCTGACGCTGGGGATGGCGGTGGATTTTGCGATCCATTTTCTCCAGCGGTCACGGGATCTGTATGCCCAGAACCGGTCGTGGGAGAAGGTTACAGTTGAAATGTTTGGAGAGCCGGCCCGGGCGATCAGCCGCAATGTACTGGTGATTGCCATCGGCTTTCTGCCGTTGCTGGCGGCCCCGCTGGTGCCGTATAAGACCGTGGGCATCTTCCTGTGCGCGATCATGGCTCTGTCGGGCATTGTGACGCTGCTGGCGCTGCCTGCTTTTATGAAACTCGGAGAAAAGCGGCTGTTCCGGCCGAAGGCCGCCCCGACAGGTCCCGGCTGCAACTGCGGATTCTGTATCGTACTTTCCATTGCGGTGGTGGTACTGATCGCCCTGAATCTGCACCAATACTGGCATATGGGTGTGACAAGACTGACCTGGATCAGCCTGATTCTGGTTCCGCTGCTGGCCCTGACCTGCGGGATTCTGTCTCGCCGAAAGGCCTGCAAAATGATCGAAGAGAATAAAACTTGACGAAATGTGGAAGTTTTTAGAGGATCGATCCCTAAGAAAGCGAGGTATATTATGAAAATGACAATGACCCTTCTGTTTTCTTTTTTCATCTCTCTGTCAAGTCCTGCGTGGGCGGCGGAGCCGGATGTTCCGTCCGTGGATGAGATCGTCAGCCAGGCCAACATCATGGCGTATTACCAGGGCCGGGACGGCAAGAGTACGGTCTCTATGAAGATAACCGACAAAAATGATAATGTTCGCACACGCGAGTTTATTATTTTGCGAAAGAATGACCAGCCGGGCGGGGACCAGAAGTATTTTGTATATTTTTTGCAGCCGCCGGATGTCCGTAAGATGGTGTTCATGGTGCACAAGCATGTCGCTGCCGACAAAGACGACGACCGCTGGCTGTATCTGCCGTCATTGGACCTGGTTAACCGGATTGCCGCCTCCGATAAGCGGACCAGTTTTGTCGGCTCTGATTTTTTGTATGAAGATGTCTCCGGGCGCGGCCTGGAGGAAGATCGGCATGAGCTCATCGAGGTCACGGACGAGTCATTTGTCGTCAAGAATGTGCCGAAGAATCCGGAGTCGGTTGAGTTTGCATATTTTACTGTGACCATTGACCGGACGACGTATATGCCGATGAAGATGGAGTACTTTGACAAGCATGATAAGCTGTACCGGACGATAGAGTCGAGAACGGTCAAGAACATCAAGGCCGAAGAAGACGGCGAAGAAGTGGAATATCCCACGGTGACTGAGTCGGTTGTGAAGGATCTGCGGACCGGCAGCACCACGGAGATGATCTTTAGCAAGGTGCAGTACAATATCGGCATTGAAGACTCTATCTTTACGGAACGGTATTTACGGCGGCCGCCGCGGGAGGCCATGCGATGAGACGGAGCGGATGGTTTGGCGATGGATTGCTGATTGTTGTTTTCCTGGGTATTGCCGTTTCGGTTGCGGCGGAGGAAGGTGAGCGGAAGGAATCCATCTGGGATCAGTTTGCGCCGCTGGAAACGCATGGTTTTTATGAAGTGCGGGGCGGATCCCGGACCCAGAATGACCGGTATCAGAAAGATATGTCGGTGATGGAGACGCGTTTTCAGCTTGATTTGTTTACCTATAACGACTGGGGGGACTTCAAGTACAAGGGTGATTTCTTCGGCGATCTGGTATTGGAGCAGGGCGATTACGAGACGCGGGAGTTGTGGATGTTCTTTCGGCCGACGGATTTTATGGATGTCAAGCTTGGGCGGCAGGTGCTGACGTGGGGCACGGGCGATCTGCTGTTTATCAATGATTTGTTTCCGAAAGACTGGCAGTCGTTTTTTATCGGCCGGGATGTGGAATATCTGAAGGCCCCGTCTGACGCGGTCAAGGTCAGTTTGTTCAGCGAGGCGGCTAACCTGGATGTGGTTTATACGCCGCAGTTTGATCCGGATCGGTATATCAAGGGGGAATATATCTCGTATTGGAATGCCGGGCTGGACCGGACGGCCGGGCGTGATGCGATTGTCCGGACGGAGCGGCCGGACCGGTGGTTTCGGGATGATGAGATTGCGGTTCGGGTGTATAAGAATATCGACAATTATGAGTATGCGCTGTATGGATATCACGGGTTCTGGAAAAGCCCGGCCGGGAGGGAGGGGGCCAAGGCGGCGTTTCCGGATCTGAATGTTTATGGGGCCAGCGTGCGGGGACAGATCGGCAAGGGGATCGGCAATGCGGAGATCGGGTATTACCAGTCGCGCGACGATGAAGGCGGGGATGATCCGATGGTCAATAATTCGGAGATGCGGTACCTGGTGGGGTATACGCAGGAGATCGGGACGGATTTGACGGCGGGGGCGCAGTATTATGTGGAGCAGATGCTTCAGTATGATCGGTATAAGGACCGTCCCGGTTCGGTGCGGGATGAGTACCGGCATGTGGTGACGCTGCGGCTGACCAAGCTGCTGATGAGCCAGAACCTGACGGTTTCGTTTTTTGGGTATTATTCCCCATCGGATCAGGATGCTTATTTGCGGCCGCATGTGCATTACAAGGTTAATGACAACCTGGCGCTGGAGGCGGGGTCCAATGTGTTTTTGGGCGAATACCGCAATACCTTTTTTGGACAGTTTCGGGACAACACGAATCTCTATACGGCCGTGCGGTACAGTTTTTGAGGCGGCGGCCGTAAAATTCTCCGGTTTTATGGGTTTCTGGGCTGGAAACGCGGTTTTGTAGGTATTATTCCTGATGCCAAGTTTGTCCGTTTCTTTTCCTTTTTTGTCCGCTCTTTGTTCTTTTTTGTCCGCTTTTTGTCCTAAAATTGCCGCTTTTTCTCCTGTTTTTTCCGAGTTTTGCCAGCGTTTTGGGTAGTTTTGAGTTGGGGGGATCCCTCGTTTTTACCTGCCGCTTCTGCACTTTTCAAAAAACTCTTTTGCCTTCCATTCGGTATTATACCATAAAAATATTATGTAGCAAGTATAAAATATAAAAGATTTGAAAAATATTAAACAATTTCATAAAACTATCCGATGGGGATAGTCCGGAATCGTGCGTGTTGTTTTTGAATATTTTTGGGAAAATTTAGATTTGTTATCCACCTGCCGGGGGATGCGGCGGCCTATCGATAGAGTTTGGGAGGTTTTAATCCGCATTAGCGGATATATAATATAAAGTAATAGTTTTATTCTTGGTAAAATTGGCGGTATCATTGGAATGGAAGCTCATTAATATGTCAGTATCCCGATTCGGGGCGCTGGAGGAGGAATGATTTTGTTTTTTTTGGGCTCGGCAGGGCGGATTTGGGTACATTTTAACGGCCTGAGCGTGTGGATAATGTATACTATGTGTCCGCATTGAATCGTTAAAAAATTTTTGGACAAAAATCTTGACAATTCCGATTTTTTAATTTACCATTATAGTGATTTTTACTTTTTTCTTTTTCCTGA
>JAHDQI010000349.1 GCA_018433925.1 Phycisphaerae bacterium
AAAGCGGTTTCTGGGCCAAACAGATCAAAACCTCGCTTGGAAATACCCTGCGTCTGATCAATCCGGTTTTGATTCTCGATGAGGGCCATAAAGCATACAGCAAGACCGCCCAGGACACCCTCTGCGGATTCAATCCGTCGATTATTGTCGAACTGTCCGCCACGCCTCCGAAAGAAAGCAACACACTCGTGGATATTACCGGGGTCGAGCTGAACAGGGAGGAAATGATCAAGTTTGATCTGCATGTAATCAACAAGGCCAGCCCCGACTGGAAGGACACGCTGCTGGATGCCCATAATAAACTGTCCCTGCTGGACGAAAAAGCCAAAGAGTTTCAAGCCAATCAGGGAAAGTACCTCCGGCCGATCTGCCTGATTCAGGTTGAGCGAACCGGGAAGGATCAGCGAAGCGGCAAATACATTCACTCCGAAGACGCCCGGGAATATCTTTTGCAAACCATCGGCGCTGCCCCGGAGGAAGTGGCGGTAAAAACCAGCGAAAAAGACGAACTCAAAGAAGTCGATGACATCGGCGGTCTGATGTCTGCCCACTGCAAAATTCGGTACATCATTACCAAGCAGGCCCTGCAGGAAGGCTGGGACTGCGCCTTTGCGTATATTCTTTGTGTGTTAAGCAAGCCCGGCTCGAAAACCGCCATGACCCAGCTTGTCGGTCGTATCCTGCGCCAGCCCTATGCGAAAAAAACCGGGATCAGGGAACTGGATGAAAGCTATGTCTTCTGTTACCAGCAGAAGGGCAAAGAGCTTCTCGATGAGATTCGTAAGGGATTCAGCGGAGAAGGCCTCGGCGATCTGACCGGCAGGATCGACCTGGAAGACGGCGGCGAAGGCCCAACACTTATTGAGAAGGAAAGCAAGATTCGGGATAAATTCCGCAAAAGCGCCGAACATGTGATTCTGCCGGTATTTGCAATCAAGGACGGCAAGGAATGGCGGCCGGTCAGCTATTTAATGGATATCGTAAGCCGAATTTCCTGGGAAAAGGTCGATTTACAGAAGACTTACGCTACGACTCTCAACGCCCTGGAGGAAAAAGACACCGAACAGGTAGCAGGAATTTCGGAAAATCTGCATGAAGTGATTACGCAGCGACAAGTTAAAGAATTGAAAAAAGGAAGTATTCGAATCGATTCGGTTTTTATGGCAAGACACCTGCTGGACCTTGTGCCCAATCCCTGGGTGGCGCATGAGATTGGGGAGACTGTTTTGGCTCATTTCATCAAAAAATATGGTGAAAAACTGGTGCAGAACAATTTTGTTTTCATCATTGAAGAACTGCGTAAGAACCTTACCGGCGAAAAAGATCGTTTGGCCAAAGAAATCTTTCATCAGTTGCTCTACGATTCAAAACTGCGATTTTTGGTGATCCTTAATGAAATCGGTTTTCATTTTCCGAAAACAAAAATGGTAAAGGCAAGTCAATGGCTGGTAAAAAAAGATCATTCCCCGATAGAGCGGTCTTTGTTTGATCCTGTTCCCGAAGATAGTTTTAACGAATTGGAAAAAGAAGTGGCCTGGTATCTGGAAGAGCAGAACAAATTGCTCTGGTGGTATCGCAACGAGCCGAAAAAAGATTATTGGGTACAGGGCTGGAGGAAAAACAAGATTTATGCAGATTTTATTTTTACAGACACCGATGGTGAGCCGGAACAGTTTAATCGTGTGTTTGTCGTTGAAACAAAGGGCCTGCATCTGAAGGACTATGAAGACACCATTTACAAGAAAGATGTTTTCCATCTCTGTAACAAGGTCGCTAAAAGGACAACCCGAACCAAACTCGGCATGAAGTTAGATACCCCGAATATCGAATTTCATGTTTTGGATGAAGGCGATTGGCGCAGCAAACTAAATGCATTATTTTCAGCATAAAGACAAAACCTCGGTACTTTACTTTTCTTGCTGGCTCTGGGGTGTTTTTTGGGCGTTATTTGTTTTGCAAGTGTTTTTTCGGCCAGGGGTTATAAAATATTTGATATTTTTCTAATTTTTTAATTGTTTTATGTATCTTTCCTGTTAGGATTGCGGGGCGGCAAAGAAAAGCGAGACTGACGGGAGGACAGGACCATGCGGCCGAGGAAAGCGGATGAGATGGCGATTGGGCCGGGGCGGGAGCCGGGGGCTCGGCCGAGCGGGGTGTCGTTTGAGACGGAGCACTGGGGGGTCCGCAAGCTGATCGCGGAGCGTCTGAAGTGGCTTGACGGTCCGACGCATGATCCGAGGGACCGCCGCCGCTGCCGTCTTCGTGGGCCCCGGATGGTTCGGCCGGAGGACCTTCGCGGCCGTGATATGGTGGCGATGTATCACCTGGAGGGGCTTTCTTTCAGCGAGATCGGGCGTCGGATGGGGGTCGATCATAAGACGGCGGCCAAGCGGATTCGCCGGCTGACGGGGGGACTGCTGAGGCCCGAATACGGGTATTGCCTGATTCGCCGGGGTCCGCTGAGCTGGGATCTTCAGGAACTGGCGCGTCAGCGGTATGTGCTGGGGCTGAGTTGCGCGGAGATCGCCCGGCGCAATCGGCTGTCGATGAAGAAGGTCAAGCACCGGCTGCGGTATATCGAGATTTTTCTATGAGCGGGGGCTGAATTTGGGGCATAACAGGTACGAATTGTTTTGTATATGGGGCGGTTCTTGTTTTAAAATCGTCGTTTTTGGGGGGTTGATTGTCGTGGGGAAAAAGCGTATATTGGTTGTCAGCGCCGAGGTAGCTCAACGGTAGAGCACGGCTTTCGTAAAGCCGGGGTTGTGGGTTCAAATCCCATCTTCGGCTGTTTGGGCCCCGTGGATCGCGGGGCTTTTTTTATTGGGTGCCGGTGGAGCGGGGATTAGAAATGCCAGCTCAGGGTCAGGGTTCCGTAGCCGTCGCGGCCGTGCTGTTGTTTGAACTGGCGGCTTAAGAAGGTCTGGGCATAGGCGATTTCCAGGGATTTATGCTGATACACGACGCCGACTTCGAGCTCTGCCGTGAGGGGTTCATGGGTCAGGCCGGTCATAAAACGATTGTACGCGACGGCTTTTCCGGACAGGCGGGCAAAGAGGTAGGCGGTTTTCGGCATGGAGGGGGAGCGGCCGAGCGGGCCGGCCGGGAGGGAGAGGCGACCGGGTCCGAAGTCGGGGGGCAGCGGGAGGAGGCCGAGTCGGCCTATGAGGCCTACGGCGGCATTGGTGTGCAGGGAGCCGGCGGCGAGGGCGGTTTCGGCGATGAGGTCGAAGTTCTCCGCGCGGGGTGAATCGGCGCCGGTCAGCCGGTGCCTTCGTGTCCAGGACAGATTGGCGGCCGGTTCGTCGCCGATCTGGCCGCTCCAGCCGACGGCTTTTTCGCCGCCGAGTACGCGGTGGACGCCGTTTTGGGAT
>JAHDQI010000148.1 GCA_018433925.1 Phycisphaerae bacterium
CCGCTGGAGAAACCGACGTCGTTTGGGGGATCGGATGAATCGCTCCAGCGGCCTGGGAAGCAGAGGCAGCCCCATCGGCCGCTCGATGCACATCAAGGTCTTTTGTCCATACCGGGCCAATTCCTTCATATACGGCCAGTACATTTCAGACAGAGAAGAAGGGCCCAACTGGCCGATGTAAGAAACATGATAGCAGCGTTCGATGCGCTGATCCTGAAACACCTGCTGGTCAAACGCAGGGGGCAGAAAGAATGCCTTGGTTTTCCAGAAAGGCACCATTTTATTGTCAATGCCGAACCAGAGATCGAATGAGGCGGAGGCCTCGATAACGTTTTCGCCGGCCTGGTCAAAGAGACTGTTTGGCTCTTCCTGGTACCAGTTGACGGCGGGCGCCGGATGATACTCCTTCAAAAAGGAGGCGATTTTCATCACCTGGGTTCGATGCTGAATAAACCCCAGCAGCAGATCCGGGTTCGCCGCCTGGATGTCCCGCTGAAAACTTTCCGGGGTTGCGTCGGCGACATTCAAATAAGAAACCTGCCAATCCATCGTCTCGAGGGTATTGGGGATTCCGCCGAACATATAGGGAAACGGCCGATTTCCATACTCCGGATCGTACAGGTACATGACGCGAGGTCTTGAAGGCATTTTCATGTTCTCTCTCCGCAGGATTGATCCATCATAAAGCTGAGGTATTTTCCATGCTGAATTTCGGCTGTCCGCTATCCGTTCGGACCGTCTCTTGAAGCAGGGTTCGAGAATAGTCTATCATCTCCTCCAGTCCCTGATCGAGCGTAATTTGGGGCACAAAGCCGCCGGTTACCTTTCTGAGCTTGGTCACATCGGCTGATTTTCTGACGGCGCCTTCCGGTTTGCTGACATCAAAGAACAGTTTGCATCGGGAACCCGTCAAGGCCACGATTTTTTCCGCCAGCTCGCGAATGGCGGTTTCGCGGTCATGCCCGACATTTACGGGGTCGGCGGCGGGATACTTTTCGGTTATTTGTTTGAGACCCATCGCAAAATCACGGCCGTGGACGAAACTGCGGGTCTGGTTTCCGCTGCCCCAGATGACCACCGGATCCTCACCGCGGAGCACCTTTTGGATGAGTGAGGGTATCACATGGGACTTGTCTTTTTCGACGGCCTCCCTGGGTCCGTAGGCATTGAAGGGTCGGGCTATCGCAACTTCCATTTGATATTCCTCCGCATAATAGCGGCCCTGGAGCTCGACCATCCGCTTGCCCCATCCGTAGCCGGCATTGACTGTTTCGGGGGCTGCCCGCAGGACCTCGGATTCGGGGGTGGGCACGAGGGCGTCGTCGGGATAGACGCAGGAACTGCTGACGACCAAAAAACGCCTGACGCCTTCAAGCCGGGCCGCTTCAAGGGCGTTGAAGCCCGTTGTAATGACCTTGGTGAGCATCTCGCCGTGATGGGTCATGCTGTATTCAATGCCAAACGCGGGTGAAGCCAGATTCATAACCACGTCTTTGCCGGCAAAATAGTCACGGCAGGACTCGATGGAACGCAGATCGGCCTGATAAAAATCGATCGAATCCATAACGGCAGAAAGATTTTCGAGGCGGCCACGAGACAAGTTATCCAGCACGCTGACGCGGGCTCCGTCAGCCAGCAGCAATTCGACCAGATAAGAGCCGATAAAACCGGCCCCGCCTGTAACCAATACTTTTTTATTGTTCCAATATCCCATTGCCATTTTTTATTCTCCCCTGTCTTTGGCGGCGGATTGGGCCCGTTTTCGTTTGAGCCGTCTTCGATAGAATTTTGCGAGATTTCGAATCAGCGGGTTTTGTTTGCCAAATCGTTTTCTGGCCCATTTGGGCAGAATCTGGAGTTTTTCTTCCTCAATCGGGACCGAGGTCCAGGGGTGCCGGGTCAGCCCGCGGATAAACACCGTCCCATCGTATCCAAAGAAAAGATGGGTCAGGGCGGTCTGCCTGGTCCAGAGGGCCTGGATGGAATTGTCTTCGATTTCGAAGAGCGGGAAATAGGTTTGGTCCACAAAAACGGCGTTGGCCGATTCGACCGCGACCAGTTCATACCCCTTTTCCCCGGCCAGATCGACGAGGGCCGTCAGGCCGCAGCCCTGGGTGACGGACATATCGCGGGGCTGGACAAAGCGGACCACCGGCGGAACGGTGGGGTTGAATTCAATAATGACTACTTTGGGCCTGTATTTTCGAACCGCCTGCCATACATGATAGTCATTGCCGTCAATGTCAATAGAGAGCAGATCAAAATCGGCCGGAATCGGCGTCTTTTCAAGGATGCGATCCAGGCCCTCTTCGGGCTCGAAACCGACAAAGGCACAGACGGGAATGACTTTCGGGTTCTCCAGAAAATTGTTCCGCAGCGTTTGGTGCCGTTTTTTGTCTCCCTCGATCAAGACGGCCGAAAAGCTGTGATTGGCGATGAGGTTCCAGGTGTTGCTGAGATGTTTTCCGTCCCAGCTTCCGAATTCGACACACCATCGGTTCGGACGGGCAATGACCTCGAGGACCTTTTCGATAATGCCGTCCTCGCCGGCCTGTGAGGTGACGGATCGGGCATGGTCGCTGAGCCAGGTATTGGAACGTTTGGTCTCTTTCATGTTGTCTCCCGGGTGAACAGAAACATCCCGCAGGCATAGCGGGCGGTTTCGAAGGGCTGCATGTCGGTGTTTCGCAAGAATTCCTTCCGGTCGGTCGTGCCGGAAAACTCGATCAGCTTGAGCGAGGGGAAATAGTCGGCAATCTGCCGGGGACTGTGGATGCGGTGGGCGTTGAAACAGAGGCGCGGGAGTCCTACCGGCAGGGAAAAATAGAGGGATCCGCCCGGGGCCAGGCAGCGGGCCAGTTCCGCGGCGGCTTTCTGGGTTCCGCGGGGATCGAGGGGGTCGCCGTATCGTCCGAGGCCGATATGCTCGGCGACGTGGAGACAGGAAATCGAGGGGAGCGTGCCGTCTTCCCAGGGCAATTCGAGGATCGATCCGTATCGGCTTTCGAGATTGGGCAGATTGCTGACCTGCAGGGGCCGGATATCGACAAACCGAACCGGCACCGCGGCGCTCAGCATGCCGACAAAGCTCGCACTGGACCCGACATCGACGTGAAAAGGGGGCCGGGCGGCGAGGATTTTTTCGAGGGCCCAGATATGCTGGTAAAAATAATGGCTGTCGATCCGGGTTTTGGCGGTCTTGTCAAAAAGGCACGGGTAGGTGTCTTTGAGGCGAATCGTTTCGGCTTCGTCCAGTTGGCGATAACGAACCCAGTCGCGGAAATAGGCCGGATAGCGGCTGAGGCCGGAGAGGATTTTTGAGCGGATCAGTTGTTTTTTCCATCGACTAAACGTTGACATGGCTGCCTCCGGGTTCCCTGAGAAAAAACGATTCGCCTCCAAGATGAGTCCGGGACGGTTTTTGGGCAGACAGACGGTCGATATCGATTCGCCAGCCGGCACGGTACTTTTCGGCCAAAGCTTCGACGGTCAAATCGGAGCCGCCCTGCCAGTCGTTGTTCGTTGAGGTGTTGACCATATTGACCTGAATCGCCGCGGCGCAATGTTTTTGAAAGGCAAGCCGGCGGCCGACGCGGTCCGGGTGCCGCTGGCACTCGCGGCAGGTCCACGATTCAAACGTGTTGGGATTGAAGAAATGGCCGAACCCTTTGAGGAGCTTTCTTCGCAAACAGAGCCGGTCGGCCGCGGATACCAAGACCGACTGCGGCGATAAACGGCGGTGTATCCAGCGGCCGCCCTTCATCGGCCCGCAGACACTCGTGCGGACGGTTTCGGTTCGGTAGACGGTCGCACACAAATCAAAGGGATAGTTTGTCCAGGAGGTTTTTCCCCGGGGCCATTCAAAGGTTTTTACCGTTTCTTCGAGGATGGAATGGATTTGGACCGGATCGCCGCACTGCTCGAGCAGCGCATCGCCGTGACGGAGCGAAAAGCCGATCAACTCCGAACGAAGCGTCTTCCATGCCGCCTCCATCACAGGCCAGGAAACCCCGTCAAAGTAAACCACATCATCGATTCCAAACAGCATATATTCGGTGTCGGCCTGTTCGATCAGGCGCATCAGGTCCTCGAAGAAATCCGATTCGCGAACAACCCGGCAGTCCGGAAAGGCGGCAAAACACATTTCGTATTCTTTGCCGAACCGGTCCGGTTTATACAAGATGCGGATGTCCATTGTGCCGGTCGGCAGGAACCGGTGGATGCTTTCCAGGTAGCCGTGCAACTGCATGGGCCGATTCCGGGTGAACACAATCGTTGTGATTTTCTTTTCCGCCATTTTATTTCCGGGGCCGCAGAACCACATTGGTTTGTTTCTCGGCCTTTGTAATCTCCATCTTATGACATCCGCAGATCGCATAAATTTCATAACCGTACCGTTTGACGTAGTCGGCAAACTCCTCGATTCGATGTCCGGTCATCGGAAAGGAGTTCGGGCTGATCTCGGCGATGATAATCGGCCGCCGGTCCGTGCTGCTCAAAAACGACTCCAGTCCGAGCAAGACGGGAAACTCATACCCTTCGGTATCGATTTTAATCAGGGATACGGTCCGAACCTGCTGCTGTTTGAGACAGGCATCCAGCCGCTCCACCCGGACTTCGTAGGCCTCCTGAACCAGATCGCCTACATATTCCTTCAGCAGGGAGTGGCCGCCGGTGTTGCCCCTGTTTTCGTACAGGGTGGCCTTGGAGGATTCGCTGCCGAGGGCATGCCGATTCAGGTGAATGGTATAATCCGGATTCAGATCGATCAACTCCTGTATATACCCGGCGTATTTCGGCACCGGTTCAAAGGAATGCACCTGACCCCGCGGGCCGACCGCATTGGCCGCCACGGCCGAGAAGTAGCCCATGTTCGCCCCGACATCGACAAATACATCTCCCGGTTTCAAACTATTTTCGATCAGTCTTCGAATTTCAAAATCAAAACAGCCGCAATAGATACTCTTGGCGATTTTTCCGAGGGACATATCGCACGGAAATTTTATTTTTCCTATCCTTATTTCGGTTTTTCCTTCGGGAAAGACCGTTCGTTTCATTTTGTGATGCAGGTATTTGTTCCGGACGTGCAGAACCGGATGCTGGATGAGGGGCAGTCGCGGCATTGATTTATCTCCCCGCACACCGGATTTTGATTTGTTTGTACGCTGTATGCACGTCTTGTCTCCCGCTGGGCCACGACAGGTTTTTCGCAGGTCCATTCTGATTCGTTACGTCGTCCATTATTGATCCAGTGAATCATCCCGCAGGATTTCCTGCGTCTGGGGGCTGTTCCAGATTTTCTCGATGCGCTTTCTTATTTTCCTTTGTGTGCGGCTGCGCAGGTTGTATTTCTCGGCGTTGAGGACCTGCGTGGCATGGGCCAGGTGCCAGAGATAGCGGACCATAACCCGATCAGGCAGTTCGACGGTCCGGTAGCCGCGGTCGACCAGTTCAAAATACAGTTTTTTTCCGACGGTCAGTCCTTTTTCGCGATCCATCAGAAACGACAGATTTTCCTTTTTCAG
>JAHDQI010000223.1 GCA_018433925.1 Phycisphaerae bacterium
GGGTGAGTTTTGGATAGTACGTGTGCGGATTTGAGGGGATATCGACCGGGACAGAACCTTTTTATAATGGCCTCCGAAATTGCCTTTCGACCGCCCTGCTGCCCCCCTGCCGGCCTGCATCACGTCTATACCCGCGTGGCCTAAAAGCTGTCAGGCAGAACAGGTTGTATTAGGGCCGGTCAGCGCGGAGGGTGGGAAATCTCGCGGATTTGCCTTCAAGCCTGGCAGAATTTCGTTTCCGATTCCCGTAATCTGAACTTTCTAAAGAACGAATTCAACATAACCAGCCGGAAAAATCGCCTGCCTGAGTCGTCAGATGAATTTTTGCATAGGACAATTTGCGATTACAAAGCTTGGGAAGTCCTCAAATATCCAACCATTTATGAGGGTCTTATAGATGATCCCCAATAGTTTTCGAACCGTGGCAATCACCGCTTTGCCACTGCCGCGTGTCCGTTTGATCTGCTGCCATACCCATTCGCGGCATAAATGTCCTTTATGCCGCCTTCTCATCCTCTAAGAAAAGCGGCGCCCACCTTCCTGAAATGGGCGCCGCCGATTTAAAAACTTAACCCGCACACGATATTATTTACCCCGCAGTCCGTTATGCGCGGCGCCGCCGCAGAAAGAACAGGCCGCCCGACGCCAGCAACAGCACGGTCGCCGGTTCCGGCACCAGCATGATGTCGTTGGCAATGCCGTCGGCTCCGGCCACGCCCTGGTACGTCAGGGTATACTGGTAATTCGTATCGCCGAAATCCAGCACGACCGAAGCTCCCTCGCCCGCTGAACCGCCGTTGAGAAAATCAAAGGTTCCGTTGACCGCCCCGGTCCCCTGGTTATCCACCAGCAGGATCGCCTCCGCCGGAGGGGCCGCCAGCAGTGAGACCAACAAGACTGCCGTGGAGGAGGCGTCGCCCAGCTCAAAATCGACCGCATCGGCAACCTGGATAGCGGTCACACCGTTTGCACCCACTTTGTACTCCAGTTCCGCATGAGCCAGAGCCCCGTTGTAGCCGCCCACGTACAGATTATCCACGGCCACTGAGGCCGCATTTCCTTCCAGGCAGAGCCTGCCGTTGCCGTTTCGGGCAACGATGAGATTAGACGCATCGAGAGTCCCGCCGCTTATACTCCATGCTGAATCATTCGTGAGATCGCCACCGTACCCGATACTGATCGTACCGGAGGAGTGGATCTGCCCGCCGGTCTGGGTTACCATGGCGTCGGGATGAGAACTGCTCCCCGACTATTTCCTAAAGATATATTGACTTCCTGCCGAAAATACAGTATATTTAATAGAAGTAGTCATCTGGCGACTATTTCCGTGAAGGATAAAGGCATGAACAGACTGACAGAACAATTTTTTAAGGCCCCAACAGGGGTATTTACGCAATCGGACGTGGCTGCTTCGGTTGACGGAACGGATTTCAGCCGTCACGGGCTGATCAAACGGGCTATGTCTGCCGGGGAGATTCTCAATATCCGCCGGGGCCTGTACTGCCTGGCTCCGGAATTCCAGAAAAAGCCGGTTAGCGTTTACAGTTTGGTGCAGCGGATTTACGGCCCCAGTTACATCAGCATGGAGACCGCCCTCAGTCACCACGGCTGGATTCCAGAGGCGGTCTACGCCTGCACCTGCGCGAGCTTCGGCAACAGCAAGGAATTCGAGACGCCTCTGGGTGTGTTCAGTTACAAGCGTGTTCCACAGCATACGTTCTTCCTTGGCGTTCAGCGTTGCAACGATGAAAACGGCGATGTTTTTTTCATGGCCTCACCCGCTAAATCACTGGCTGACTATCTTTATGTCCACCAGTTGAACTGGACGAGGATTGACGAGCCTATCGGCAGCCTGCGAATCGATGAGGATGAACTGGCCTGCGTTACGGCCGAAGAACTCGAAGCGCTATTGGACAATTACAGCAATGGCCGGGTGAAGCGTTTTTTGACCGGCTGGCTTGGTGAGGTGAAATCATGAGCGTACAAATGATCCAGCAGCGTCTGTTGAACTATAACTGCAAAACGGATATCGAGGAGCAACAGGCCATTCGCGAGATCACGCAGGAAGTGGTGCTGGCCGCTCTTGGCCGAGGCGACTTTTTCAAACATGCGCTGTTCCAGGGCGGAACCTGCCTGCGCATCTTCTATGGTCTGAATCGGTTTTCAGAGGATATGGATTTTATCCTGAGAGAGGCCAATCCTGATTTCCAATTGAAAGACCACATCAAACATCTGACCGATGAATTGGCAGCCTACGGATACAACATTGAAATCACCGACCGCGACAA
>JAHDQI010000297.1 GCA_018433925.1 Phycisphaerae bacterium
AAATCGGCTGTTCTATTGTTAAGGTTGGTTTTTATGTCAAAACACAGAAAAGTCATGGTCGCCGGTCACATTTGTCTGGATATCACCCCGGTCTTTAATCCTGATCACAAGGGGAACTTTGGTGAGATCTTTGCCCCGGGCAAATTAATTAATGTTCAAGAGGCGGCTATCAATACCGGTGGCGTAGTCTCCAATACCGGGCTTGCAATGGCCAAACTTGGAATGGATGTCGAGTTAAACGGTAAAATCGGCGAAGATGAGTTTGGATCTGCCATCAAACACATCATCGGGGCAGACAAGGTCTCCTCTGTCAAAACGATTTCCGGCCAAAGCAGTTCCTACAGCATCGTTTTGGCCTTACCGGGAGTGGATCGGATTTTCCTTCATCATCCGGGCGCCAATGACACTTTCGATTCCGAAGATATAGAGTATGACACACTCACAAAATGCTCTCTGCTTCATTTCGGCTATCCGACCCTGATGAAGAAGATGTATGCCGATGAAGGTCTGGAACTCTATAAGATTTTCAAAAAAGCCAAAGAAATTGGCGTGATAACCAGTTTAGACCTGACCCTGCCGGACCCGAAGAGTCCCTCCGGCCAAGCAGACTGGCCCAAGATATTGAAACGAGTTTTGCCCCTGGTGGATCTTTTCCTGCCAAGCATCGAAGAGATTGCCTATATGCTCGACCGGGATCTGTTTGAAACGCGAAAAGCCCAGACCCGCAGGCAGGACCCCGTACTTCGTTACACCAGCGATGATTGTTCTATGCTCGCCGGAAGACTGCTGGATTGGGGCGTCAAAATTGCAGTCATTAAAATGGGTATTAAAGGAATATACTTAAAAACGGCAGGGCACGACGTTTTAAAGCCGTTGGCCTCCCTGTCTGCCGCCCTTGATCTGTGGGCAAACAGGGAGCTTTGGGCCCCCTCCTATAAAACAGAAACGTTCGGCTCCGCAACCGGCGCCGGTGATGTTACTATTGCCGGCTTTCTGACGGCATTTTTAAAAGGGCTTGATCCTGTTCAGACTGTGAAAACCGCCAATCTGCTGGGCTGGCAAAACGTACAGAAAGTCGGCACAGTAAGCGGTGTTCAAGACTGGCAGACAACCGCGGAAATGATCCAGGATGACAAAAAACCACGAAATCCGTTAGTTATAGACACCCCCGGCTGGCGGTTTTGTGATTCAGACCTGGTTTATCATGGTCCCGGCGATCCACATTATAAATGAACGGTTAATCTCTAAGAGGAGTCTATACAATGACGGAATACTGGAAGGATAAGGTAGGTAACATCCAGCAGTTGGGGGGCATTGAAACCTCGGTTCTGGATAACGGCCCGGCTCGCAGTTCCCGGATCGCCTGGGTTAATACCGGCAGCGGCTTGCGATATAAAGTGGTGATTGATCGAGGTCTGGACATCCTGGATGCCGGTTATAACCAGCACAATCTGGCCTGGCTTAGCCACGGCGGACAAACCGTCCCACGGCCGGACGCCCACAGCGGGATGGAATGGCTGTATGCCTTTGGCGGGGGCTTAGTGACCACCTGCGGACTGAGACATATCGGGCCTCCTGAATCAGACGAACAGGAGAGCCGTGGCCTTCACGGCCGGATCAGCAATCTCCCCGCTACCCTCGAATCGGTGAGGCAGCCCAATCCGGCAGCCGGACGCATGGAGATGTCTATTACCGCCGTAACAAAAGAATCCAGGGTCTTTGGGCCCCATTTGGAATTGAGAAGAACGATTGTCAGCCGACTTGGTGACTCCACCATCACGATTTTTGATGAGGTTGCAAATCAGGGCAATACACCGTGTCCGCACATGATTTTATATCACTGTAATTTCGGCTGGCCACTGGTGGATGAGGGCACACAGATTGCGTACCGGGGAACTTGCCGCTTCG
>JAHDQI010000178.1 GCA_018433925.1 Phycisphaerae bacterium
ATATACTTATCAACGGAATTCTTGGGAATATTTTCAAAGCGTGACATATCAACAAGAATCGGCATTCGAAGTATTTTTTGATTTATTTTCATCAAAGGACGATAATACTTTTCAAGTGCATCGGTCATTATTACCATGCCATCAAAACTCGGCACCACCCACCTTTCATATATCCAAGCACTGGCAGCACAAAAAAAACCTTTACGGTTTCTGAATTGAAATTCACATTTTTCTTCGAGTATTTGAATCTTAAGTCGATGTGCCCAGAATATAAAAATACCGCCAACGATAGTATGAATCGCATAGAATAGAATGGCATCGAAAGGATCAGATTTGTGAATTTTATGAATTATCTTGAATGCTTTCAGTATTCCAATAACCTCATAATATAGTTTCATAACAAATGATCGAGGTCGTAACGTTCTGCCACAGGTATAGAGATAGTGAATTTCATCAACAACACCCTTTATGGGAATAGCAATTCTTCCGTGACAAGGGCGGTAGGACAAAACGGTTACTTTGCCGCCGTTTTCGATAATACCGCGACCATAGGCTTTGACACGAGCAGAAGGTGCAGTGGCGCCCGGAAAATCCAGAGGACCAAGAATGAGCAGGTGTGGCGATTTATTATTTGTGTTTTGCATTTTTGATTAGGTTAGATCATTATATTGGATACCATGCCACTGATTGCTCAGCATTGTAGTTCCGAGAATCAGTTTGACCACTCTTTCTGAGGTGTTTTCGATCTGATAATCCCAAGGCACAAAGGCCGGATGCGAGCGAATGTCTTCGGACATTTGGAGGCGAACCGCTCCAAGGATTACTTCCGTATCCAGTCCCGTAACCACAATCGAGCCGGTGTCCATGGCTTCGGGACGCTCGATGGAATTACGGCAGGTAACGGCTAGGAAGTTGAGGATGGAGGATTCTTCACAGATGGTCCCGCTGTCAGAAAGAACACATGCGGCATTCATCTGCAGATTCACATAATCAAGAAAGCCAAACGGTTTGAGGAATTGGATTCCTTCAGACAGATCCTTTTTGCCGAGTTTTTGCAACCGATTTCGAGTTCGGGGATGGGTGGAAACAATCACCGGAAAATCGTATTCCTGATGCAGTTGTTCCAGAGCGGTTAGCAGTTGGGTTAAACTTTCCCGGCGGTCCACATTTTCTTCGCGGTGGATGCTGGCTAGGAAGAATTTTCCTTTTTTTAGCTTTAACTCACCAAGAATTTTTGACGCTTTGATTCGTTCCAGATGCATGATTAGCACTTCTCGCATAGGCGAGCCGGTCACATAAATACGCCGGTGCGGCAAGCCCTCACTGATCAAATGCCGGCGAGCGTGTTCTGTATAGCAAAGGTTAAAATCACTGATATGATCAATAATACGGCGGTTGGTTTCTTCCGGCACATTCTCATCAAAACACCGATTGCCTGCCTCCATGTGATAAATCGGGATTTTTAGCCGCTTGGCCATAATCCCGGCGATGGAACTGTTGGTATCTCCGAGGATTAGGACCGAATCAGGCCGCTCTTTTTTAAAGATTTTCTCAGCGGCGATCATGATCCCGCCATACACCCGGCCCAGCGAGGAGGTATCGACATTCATGAAATAATCGGGCTTGCGGACTTGGAGATCTTCAAAAAAGACTTCGTTCAGTTCGTAATCGTAATTCTGTCCGGTATGGACGATCTTGTGATCGGCGTGTTTATCGAGCCGGGCCATGACGGCCGAGAGTCGGATGATTTCAGGCCGCGTACCTAAAATGGTAATTACCTTCATGCGTTAGACCTTTTCAAAAAATGTGTCAGGATCATCCGGATTAAAATGTTCGTTGATCCAGAATAAAGTGACTAGTTCTGTATCGCCAATATTAGTGATACTGTGTGTATAATAGATCGGCATCTCCACCCATGAGGGTTTGTGGCCAGAAACCTTATACTCAATTACCTTATCCGTGCCGACTCGACGGAGTTTAATCGAAGCCTGTCCGCTGACCACGCAGAATTTTTCATTCTTGCGGATGTGATAATGGTTGCCGCGGGTAATGCCGGGTTTGGTGGTCGAAAAGGATATCTGACCACCTTTTTCCAACTTAAATACCTCTACAAAAGAACCTCGATCGTCGGTGTTGAGCTTCAGATGACGCTCCCAGTCGGCCGCATCCATATAGGTAATAAAGGTGTTATACAGATCACGCTGGAAATCAGATTCAATTACAGGAACCATACCGCTGCCGTAGTAGGCATGTTTGAATTTATTGAGCAATACAAGGATCTCAGAGACCTTTGCTTGGGTCCGGGGTTTGATATATTCCACACGATAACCCTCTTGCTGATTTCTGATCAGGGTGTGAATATCTTCGACCAGATCATTAATATAGATCATGGTCATTTGACCGTCTTTGTCGATCTTCGGCTCCTGATTGTGGGTAAGCTGAAAACAGAAGGTCGCCACTACGGAGTTATAGAACGGCCTTCCGCCGTCGCCGAAGACATTCGGGATGACCATGGAAACGGCTGAAGCTTCGTTTTTCTTCGTCCACTCCTCCAGCAGTTCCATCGCCTGCTTCTTGCCATGGCCGTACTCGTTGTCCCGATCAATCTGGGTGCTGGACGAAAACAGGATATACGGTTTATTTCCGGAGGCATCGACAAAGTGAAGCAGTTTTTTCATCAGTTCGATATTCTTCTGATAGACGACTTCGGGCTCATGCCGGTTGACTCCAGCCAGATGAACGATGACATCGGCCTTCCTACAAAAATCGATGAATTGATCCGGATTGTCATAGTAACTGTCCTCGTACGGCAGGACTTCGAATCCCTTTTCCCTTCCGAGATGATCACGAAGATGGGTCCCCACAAAACCGGATACACCGGTAATGCCAATCTTTTTTTCAGACATCACTTACTCCTGTTGCGTTAAGGATTCCAGTCTTTCAATTCTTCCTGTACTTCCGGAAGAGAAAGCAGTAGTTCTTCCATTTCTTTTACACCCATCTGCTGGGTATTATGGGAGTGATAATCCTCCAGTTTGACTTCTTCCTTATCACCTTCTGTAAAGTAAATAGTATAATTAAGGTCACGGTCATCTAGGCGAACGCGGTAATAATCACCCATATCCTCGGACCGACGCAATTCTTCGATGGTCAGCAGCGTTTCATAGATTTTTTCACCGTGGCGGATGCCAATCTCCTTAATTTCGCAATCGGACTTAAAAATCTTTTTGATTGCCGCGGCCAACACTTCGATTGTACAAGCGGGTGCCTTGCGGACAAACAGATCGCCGTGATTGCCATTTTTGAAGGCAAACAGCACGAGCGCGACGGCATCCCGAAGGGGCAACATGAATCGGGTCATGTGCTTAACCGTTACCGTAATGGGCTTGCCTTGTTTGATTTGGTTGATAAATAGCGGAATTACCGAACCGCGGGAGCCCATGACATTGCCGTAGCGAACACTACAGACGACGGTTTTCCCGGAAGCGCCCTGTCGCGCAGCAGCGGCGGCGACTTTTTCCATCATGGCCTTACTCATACCCATAGCGTTAATGGGATAGACGGCCTTATCAGTGCTCAGACAAACAACTTTATCTATCCCATGCTTAATCGCAGCCTGGATAACGTTGTTGCTTCCCAATATGTTGGTCAAAACAGCTTGAATTGGGAAAAACTCACAAGAGGGTACCTGTTTGAGTGCGGCGGCATGAAAAACAAGATTCACCCCCTCCATTACTTTGTCTACTGAATCCTTGTCACGCACATCGCCAATATAAAATTTGATTTTTGGATTGGAATATTCAATCCGCATCATCTCCTGCTTGAGTTCATCCCGGCTGAAAATCCGGATTTCTTTTATATCTGTCCGCAGCAAGCCTTTCGTAACTGTCCGGCCAAAAGAGCCGGTACCGCCTGTAATCAGAACGGTTTTATCCACTAAATTGTTCATGCCAAACCTCCAAACTTTTATTAAGTTAATCAAATAGCCAGTACAGTGCCTTGATTGTAGTAATTGTCAATATATAATGAGTTTATATAATTTTGCGCCTCTGCGTCAGAAATCAAAGCAAGGCATATCCAAAAGGCAAATCCTACATATGAAATCCCTATGGACTGGCCAGCCAAACTGGCAGCAATAATTGTCATACAAAAAACAAACATAGCTAAAGACGGCCATAAAATTTCCGGATCAGCGCAGGTTATTAAAAACCTTTTCATTCTAAAAAACCAGATCATGAAAACAGATAGACAGACAAAAAAACCTACCAATCCAGTCTGGTATAAAATTGTAATGGCAATATTATGTACATGTAAGGGTTTAAATTCTCCATCCGGTGAAATAACGAGTCTTCTCCATCCCAAACCTGTTCCAAATAAAGGCGAACCTTTCCATTGGTCTATTCCCCACTTCCAATGGCTTAGCCGTCCAGAAGTCACATCAGCACCGGGAATTTCTGCTTTTAGCCAACGCTGAGCTAACCAACGTTGTGCTTCTCCCTCTCCAAGTCTGGCTAAAAAAGGAGCTGTTAAAAATATAATGAAAACAATGATAATAATTGCTCTTGTAGTTCTTAGGTAAACGGTTAGCTTTTCATATCGAACCCAAAAAATTAGAATATAGAATAAAATGACATGTAACACCACAAAACTTGCTGTTGGCGTTTTATTAAGAGGTGCCAAAATTCCAAAAGCAAATGCGATTAACTTAAATATTTCCAGTTTTCCATTAATAATTGATTTAGTTAAAACAAAAAGATATAATAAAATAAGGACTTGTTCGCTCCACTGACCGGGAGCAAAAGGAAATTCTCTTTGCAATGTTCCAGTTAGCACCAAGAGGCCGACGGTGCCGCTATAGATCGCAAATAGCATACCCATACGACATAGCCTTTCGGCGAGTTTCATAAATCGTATCGCCGGAGCCAATGTACAGAAAACAGGAACGAAAATGGCCATCATATACAATTGTCGAAAATCTGTAAGCCACAGTTTATATCGTCCCCCAGCAACAAGTCCATGAATAGCTTGTATTGCACCTACCAATAAAAAACCAGCCAATAGGCCCGTGCCACGAGAGGTGTGATATCCATATTGACGCCCTTTAAGGACAATTAGAATACCAGGTATTAATAAAACAATATAAAACAGCATTTCTGTCGGATATAAATTCCATGGTGTAATTCTTGACCACCAAGCTGAGCGTGCTTCAATGTGTCCTTGCAGATAATGAGAAAATACAGATTCAGCAAGAACATATAACAGAATCAAAAATACAAACCATTCAGCAACAATACTGTATCGTCTTGCTGTTCGACTGTCTTCTAATATTATATATTCACTCATTATTTGACGCTCTCAAATAATCCAACTTGTCATCAGGAGGTATTGAATGTAAATCCTTTTTAGCAATAACAAAAAGATGAATTGTCAGTACAGTAAATCCAAGAAAATGAGAAATACAAAGACTAATCGCGTAACCCAATGCACCTTTTTCTAAAAAGATAAACCAAAATAAAATAACTGAAAGGATGGTCACACTGAAGTATATCCAAAATTTATTCAAACTTTTTCCTTGCGATAATAACACTTCAGCCAGACTTCTCTCCAGAACATAAAAAATTCCAAAGAGAAGCATTAGTATTAAAACAGGATAGCCCTGTATAAATTCTGTTCCATAAAATGACAAAATATATTTACTGAGTATCATCAATGGCAATGCGACGGCGACAGATATACCTAAAATTCCAAGCTGTGTATAAAATGCCAATTTATAATGTTTATAAATGCTTTTTTTTCCAAAAAGATTACTCATAGTAGGTAACGTAACATTCATTAAGCGGATGGGGATAAAAGACACGGCACTTTGCAATTGTCTCGCTGCTGTTAGTATTCCCATGTGAAAAAAACCATTTGGTAAGTTTACTATCAATACATTACAAAGCCAGTTAGCTGGATTCATTATAATATTACTTAAAAAACTGGGAATAGTAAAGGACCAAAGAATTCGCCATTCTTCTTTGCTTCCTTTAATATCTATTACACAGCCATTTTGTTTACATTTTCTTCGCAATGACAGATAAAATATTAACACGGTAATCAGCTCAGAAAGCACTAAGCCGACAATAACCCCAAAAAGATGAAATAAAATACAGCCCATTATAATAAATGATAATCGAAGAATGCTATGAATGAATTCAATCATAGCGATAAACCTAAACAATTCCAAGCCAACCAAGCCTGCTCGTGAGATAGAGTTTACTGAGAACAAGATAAGTATTGGGGAGGCCATTCTTAATAAATTCTGCATCGAAGCGTCATTGAAAAGAAGTCTTGAAAAAAAACTTGAAAAAATAAACAAGATTGAAGCAGCTATTATTGAGGAACTTATACATACTAAGAATGTCATGCCTATGTACCGCCCTGATTTTTCCGGCTCTGTTGATCGGTACTCTGAAACAAATTTTGTTGCAGTGTATCCCATTGCCATACCAGCAAATATCCCCAACATGCCGATTGTACTTATAATAATTCCATATTTTCCGAATTCTTCTAACCCCAAATAATTTGAAATAAAAATTCCTGTAAGCAATCCTATAATATGAACACTACCAGTGCCAAACATAGTCCAAGAAAGGCCTTGTAAAATACGCATGCGAATAGATAAGGCGTTGCCCCACATAAAATTTTTACTTTTATTAATAATGCCCATAATTAATTCAAACCAGTTAAATTCCGTTTTTTTGTTTTAAATTCAATGCCACAAACAAGGATGATGATTTGTCGGTTGGTTTATTTTGGATTATGGCAAAATAAAGAATCCAGTAAGAATATTATAAGCTATTTTAAAAATTCAATGCAAAATACAACAATAGCCATCCTAAAAATAGGACAGTAGCTAAAAGCATTTTGCCGCGGCCTGAGTATCTGTGGATATGGTAACCCAGAGGGCGAGTTCCTTCAAAAGTATATGGTTATTCTGGTATTTATTACCTTGCAATTAATAGAAGCTATAACCGGCGGGTACGAAATTGGCAATGCCATCGGCAATGTTTACGTCGACATTAACCAAATTAGATCCTCTTGTCTCAAAAAGGGGAGAATATTGCTGATCATTCTCTACATAAACTGTTCCTCGTACATTTCTCAGAGTCCTTTCAGGTTTGCTGCTGAATAGGATTGAGGGGCGTTTTTGATTGTCAAAGATCTGACAATCACGAAATGTAATTCCGCCGGAATCCTGGTTTTCCATAGAATATATAAATACAGGAGGTTGACTTACAATGCCTGACCAAATACAATTTTCGAGGGTAATATCCGCCTGCTGGGCAGACACATAAAGTTGGAGGCCCCAAAACGTATCCACCATTATCAGGTTGCGAAAGATCACTGTAATCTCGGGCCTGTTCTCAAAAAAACGAAGGATTTTTATTCCTTTGTCGTTTTTAACATAAAGATTTTCAAAAAGCATGTCAATCGGTTCGGAGGTCGACGGTCCATATTCTCCTTTCAATTGATCTGCCTGGATATACATCGCCGATTCATTATTATTTGATAAAGTTACATTACGAACCACAATATTTTTTAGCCGTTGACTTGCTGCATTTGGTTCGCATTTGAGTCCACACTCAGGAAGCGTGCCTCGCGTATTTCGTAGCACGCAATTCTCGATCAACAATCCGTCCACACTGATGATTCCGACCGCATTTCTGTAGGCACTATCAACCACTGTATTCTGGAGTGTAATATTCTGACTAAAAGAAAATTCATCATTATCCACTGTGGCACCTATATAGACTCCATCACCTCCGGTATCACAAATGACCAAGCCGGAGACAGTAATATTCCTGCTGGAAACGATCTTAACGCCACAACGAAACTCTTTGCGGTATTCATCAGGCAGAGTCATGTATTTGGCCTTTTCCATGCGGAGAATTGTACCATAACCCCGAATGATTACATTATTTACTCTATACATGGAAATCAGACTGGCGTTTGGATTTTCAAATCCTTGCTTGCCATATAGAATGGAATTTGTATTCAATTCAATTGGTTTTGCTTCAAGTTCCACACCATCTTGGAAGACCAACTCAATGTTGTTTAGGTTAATCGTTATAGGATCAACAATATATTTACCGGGAGTGACAATGATCACATCGTATGCATCTGAGCTTCCTCCCGTTGATGTCTTTAAAGCTTTCTGAATTGTCCTGAAGGGATACTCTAAAGAGGTTCCGACATTCCAGTCGTCTCCAGATGGACTTACATAGTAGGTTTTCCCTTTTCCCAAATGAGTGCCAGGAAAGGAAAAGTTCATATCGGCGGTCAAAGTTGACATATCCGACAAGTCCGCAAGAAATGTATCTTCGATTTGTGTAGTTGGAGTCCCCGCTCCCAGAGAGCCGCCTGCGGGGGTTGTGCTGGTTGGGGTGGGTGGGGTACTGCCGGAGGGTGCGGAAGGTGCACTGCCTCCTCCTCCTCCTCCGCCGCCGCCTGAGACGGACGAAGAGCTGATCCCCGCGGCCGCGGCTGATGCTGACGAGCCGGAAGAGGGGCTTGTTTTGGCGGAAAGAGACTGCTTGACCTCGTCAAGCAGGTGGGCGTGAGACGAACTGATATAGACCTCGGACGGGTCGCCGTCCGGCAGGGAATCCTCACGCCTATCCGAAACCTCGGAGGAAATGCTTTCAAACCGGGCCGCCGAGGCCGAAACCGGGACGAAGAAATCCTCCTCGGCCGGGGCCTGCGGCTGGACGGAGCCGTCCTCCGGAGCCGAAACGGCCGGCTGGGAGGGGCTTGAAACGACGGAATCCGGGTTTACAAACACCACGGCCGCATAGCCCAAAAGCCGATAACGAGCAATACGGCGGCTATATCCAATATTTTATAGGGCGTCATTTTCAACCTCGAGAGCATAGATCCTATTTTGACGGTTTCCATATAATATACATAATGTACCGCCGAGGGGCTGAATAAATATAGGACCTGTTAATACACGGAGAACATCCATAATCTTCTGTTTTCGCATGATTCCTATCGAATGCCAGGGTTCTTGCCCACCCAAAACACAATTGAATCAGCCGCCGGCCTTGGCCGCATCAGGCCTTGACGATTTTTCCGCGGCCGGATTTGACGGCGGCGGTGGCGTTGCGGCTGTCGACGACCAGTTTCGCGTGCCGGACGATCCACGGATAATCGTACTCGCTGTGATTCGTCGAGATCAGCACGCAGTCATAGCCCTTCAGCATGGCCGTTGACAGGGGCTTGCTGGACATCTTCAGGTCATACTCCCGCATTTTGTGGGTGCGGGGAATATAGGGATCATTATAATCCACTTTCGCGCCGCGCTCTTTGAGCAGTTCGATCAGTTCCAGCGAGGGCGACTCGCGCACATCGTCAATATCGGGTTTATAGGCCAGGCCGAGCACGAGGACCCTGGAGCCCTTTAAGCTCTTGCGCCGCTCGTTGAGGGCCTCCATCACCCTGCTGACGACGTAATGCGGCATGTCGGTATTGATCTCGCCGGCCAGTTCGATAAACCGCGTGGGCATGCCGTACTGGCGGGCCTTCCAGGTCAGGTAGAACGGGTCGATGGGGATGCAGTGGCCGCCCAGGCCGGGGCCGGGATAAAACGGGTGATAGCCGAACGGCTTGGTACTGGCCGCCCGGATGACCTCCCAGACATCAATGCCCATGCGGTCGAAGACCTGCTTGAGTTCGTTGACCATCGCGATGTTGATGCAGCGGTAAACGTTTTCGAGAATCTTGGTCGCCTCGGCCGCCTCTACGGAGGAGACGGGCACCATCGTCCGGATCGCCTGGGCATACAACTGCGTCGCCAGCCGACGGCAGGTCGGCGTCAGGCCGCCGACGACCTTGGGAATGGTATGGGTGCTGAAGTGCTTGTTGCCGGGGTCCTCGCGCTCGGGCGAATAGGCCAGGTAAAAATCCCGACCCGCCTTGAGCCCGGAGGCCTCGAGAATGGGCTTCATCAGCTCGCGCGTGGTGCCCGGATAGGTCGTGCTTTCCAGCGAAACAAGCTGACCCTTGCGCAGGTATTTGGCGATGGTACGACAACTCTTTTCGACATACTGCATGTCCGGTTCGCGGTTTTCCGTCAGGGGGGTGGGTACGCAGATCAGCACCGCGTCGGCCGACTTCATCCGGGACATGGATGTCGTGGCGCTGAAGTGGCCGCTTTTGACCATCTTGCTGACGACCTGGTGGGGAATATTTTTGATAATACTGCGGCCTTTGTTGAGCAGATCGACTTTGGACTGGTCGATATCGAAACCGAGGACCTTGATCCCCGCAGAGGCAAATTCCCGCGCCAGCGGCAGGCCCACATAACCGAGTCCGAGAATGCCGACAACGGCCTTTTTCTCCGCAATCTTTTTTTCAAGGTTGTTCATAGATGCTCCGTGTACCAGTTATCTGTTCTGTTCGATTTATAACGTTAGCCGTGAAACCTACAAAAAGTCACGCATCCGGTCACGCCCCATTCCACGCGGCACGGATGGGGCACGGCCGGGCCACACGGCCTGACCGCGCCCTCCTCACTGCTGCCGATGCTTCTTTATTCAAAACACCACTGCGGCTGGTAAAGATTGCCGCAGCGGAACCACTGACCGGCAAGAATCGCATAATCCTCAAGATTGACAAAACAATCTCCGTTTATGTCGGCAATCAATTCAGGATCGCACAGAAAAATCGTAAACGGATCCGGGCTTATCACCGTTGTCAGCGGGTCAGAGACGTCGCTGATCCAGATTCGGCATTGCGTTGAATCAATCATTGGCAGCGGCTCCCACAGAAACTGCCCCGTGTTGGGCGCCGCCGGGCTGATAAAATCCCAGGTTTGCCCATCGTTGACGGAGTAGATGATCTTGACATACTGGGGAGCCGGGCCCTCGGTCTGCCAGAGAATCTCCGCTGCGGAGCCGGCCAGGAGCATTGCCCCGCTGCCCGGGTGCAGGATGGTCAGGATTGTCGGTTCCTCCATATCCGCGTAGTAAATATTGTCTCCGGACTGCCAGAGAATCCGTCGGCCGCAGACGGCCGCGTTCTTCTGGTCACCGGATTCGGTATTGACCTGAATGAATGTGTCGGCGGACAGGTCATAGGCGTAGATGTCATAAGAGGTGCCGCTGCGCCGGTCCTCCCAGGCGATTATCTGCCCATCGACGGCCGGGTTGAGCTGATCGCCGGTTTCCGTGCAAATCGAAAATTCAGGGCCATCGGGCAGAAAACGCGCATAAATATCCCATCCCTGGCCCGTATTTCGAGAGTCCTGCCAGACCGCAAGGTTGCCGCTGACGGCCGGGACAAACTGGTGGGCGGCGTCGGTACAGACGGGGATTTCGACGCCGGTTTGCAGATTTTTTGCGTAGATGTCATTATTTCCGTTTCGATCATCGACCCAGACGACCCAGGGCCAGTCAACGGCCGGGTATATCTGGACGGCGGGATCCGTGCAGATTTCGAACTCCTGTTCGGTATCCAGACGATAGCCGAAGAGATCCGAGTTTCCGTTTCGGTTATCCTGCCAGACCACAACGGGGCCGCCGACGTCCGGATACTCCTGGCTTGCCTCGTGCATGCACACGGCAAACTCAGCCCGGCAGCGAAGATCATAGCCGTAGATGTCCTTGTTGCCGTTTCGCTGATCCTCCCAGATTACCGTATCGCCGCTGACGGCCGGAAATCTCTGGTGGCCGGAGGCCAGGCAGATCGCCAGTTCATTCGGTTCGGAAAAACTGTACCCATAGATGTTGGTATTGGATGAGCCGTTGCGCTGGTCATCCCAGACCGCCGTCGAAGCGGACATCGCAGGGTTGGTCTGCTTTCCGCTGGCTGTACAAAGAGACACTTTTTCCAGATCTGCTTTTGCCATACTGCCTGCCAGGACCAGGTACACTGCTCCCGCAATCGCCGCGCTTTTCATCACGACCTCCTTTCACAAAAAAATAGATTTTTTGTTAAGCAGCCCTTCGTGATTGGTTAAGACTTCTACCTTTAACGAACAATCAGGGCGTTATCCGCGCTATTGTCTGTTATGCGGCCGTTCTCCTTTCAATCCAGAAATTCGAGAATCGTATCCACTACATACGCCTTCATTTCATCCGTCAGTTCCGGGTAAATCGGCAGGGCCAGCACCCGGCCGGCGGCCTTCTCGGCCTGCGGGCAATCGCCCGGCCCCCTGCCGAGGTAGCTGAAGCACTCCTGCAGGTGCAGCGGGACCGGGTAATAGACCTCGCAGCCGATCTGTTTTTCCTTCAGATGCGCCAACAGCTCGTCCCGCCGGGGCACTTCGATGACATACTGGTTAAAAATAGAGACGCAGTCCGGGCTGATGGCCGGTGTCCGGACGGGGGTGTCTTCAAACCGCTTTGTATAGTAGGCGGCGTTTTTGCGCCGTCCCTGCGACCATTTGTCCAGATGCGGCAACTTGACCAGCAGGGCCGCCGCCTGAATGGGATCGAGACGGAAATTGCCGCCGATGAACTTGTGATAATACTTCGGCTCGCTGCCGTGATTGCGCAGGATCAGAAGCCGCCGATACAGGGCCTCGTCGCAGGTAACTACCATGCCGCCGTCGCCGATGCCGCCGAGATTCTTGCTCGGAAAGAAGCTGAAACAGCCGCAGGTGCCGATGCTGCCGGCCCGGCGGCCTTTGTAAACACTTGAGATCGCCTGGGCGGCGTCTTCAATGACCGCCAGCGAGCTTTGACCGGCAATCTGCATGATCGGGTCCATGTCCGCCATCTGGCCGAACAGGTGGACCGGCATCACGGCCCGGGTGTGCTCGGTAATGGCCGCCTCGATCCGCTGCGGGTCGATGTTGTAGGTCTGCGGGTCAATGTCCACAAACACGGGCCTGGCGCCCAGGCGGGCGATGCAGCCGGCCGTTGCGAAAAAGGTAAAGGGACTGGTGATGACCTCGTCGCCGGGGCCGATGCCCAGACTCATCAAGCTGATCAGCAGCGCATCGGTGCCGCTCGATACGCCCACCGCGAAATCGCATCCGCAAAGTGCGGCAATCTCTTTTTCCAACTGCTCGACCTTCGGTCCGCCGATGCAGCGCTGCGAATCGAGCACCTCGTTGATCTGCCTTAAAACATCTTCTTTAATCGTTGCGTACTGCGCCTGTAAGTCCAGCAAAGGTACCTGCATGAAACCATCCTTATTTCGATCTATAGGGTCGTTAATGATTCCGAATCATCGCGAATTATAGCTGATTTACCTGTACTTTCGATAGGTTTTTTTCCCGGCTGCCAGAGCGGGAGGAAGCGGGGCCTCCTCGTCCAGATCCAGGCAGACCAGCACGCCGGGGGCTGTTTGGCGGTATCGCAGGCCGCTTTCCGGGCAGGTCAGGACCCCTTCGGCGTCCGGATGCTGCAGCGGATGGCCGTGGCGGCTCATCCAGCCCCGCTGCCGGGCGGGCAGACCCGCCATAAAACCGTAGTCCGGCACATCTTTTGTCACCACCGCTCCGGCGGCGATAAAGGCATAGCGGCCGACTGTAATGCCGCAGACAAGCGTTGCGTTGGCCCCGACGGTGGCGCCCCGGCGAATGCAGGTGGTCTCGTACAGCGCTCGCCGGGCCACCTGGCTGCGGGGGTTGGAGATATTGGTCAGCACACAACCGGGGCCGAGAAACACCTCGTCCTCCAGCACCACGCCGTCATAGACGCTGACGTGGTTCTGGATCTTGACCCGGCTGCCGATCACCGCCCCGCCGCCGACAAAGACATTCTGACCAAGGATGCACTCGGAACCGATGCGGGCCCCGGCGCAGATGTGGCAAAAATGCCAGATCTTCGTCCCGGCCCCGATCCGGCACGGCGCATCGACGATCGCCGACGGATGCACAAAATATTCTTTTTCCTGTTCAGTCATTTGACTTCAATTGGATCAGCATTGGATGATAGTCCCCTTGGCAGCCGGTTGGCGCCGCATGGCGAATCGCATAGACGATCTCCAGCGAGGGCATCACCTCCTGCCAGCCGAACCCCTCCCCGGCGAGGATCTTTTTGTAACTTTCCGTATGCAGATCGGTAAAGCCGCCGGAAAACTCCACCTCCTGCCCGTCCACGACAATCGAACGGTACGTCATCGGCCGGTCCGGCTCGGCCGGAGACGGCAGATCGTTGCGGTCCACGGACAGGAACCATCGCACCCGCGCCCGCTCCAGTTCGAGGTAGCCGGCCGCCTTGTCCGGTTCGTACAGATGCACCGTATTGTGCCTGACCGCGCCGAAGATCCAACTGAGCATATCGAAAAAATGAATCCCGATATTCGTGGCGATGCCGCCGGATTTGCTCTCGTCGCCCTTCCAGGAAACCCCGTACCATCGCCCGCGGGAGGTAATATAGGTCAGGTCCACATCATAGATTTTTTCGCCGCCGGATCGGTCGGCCTGCTGCTTTAAGGCACAAATCGCCGGGTGCAGCCGAAGCTGCATGATCGTATGAATCCGGCGGCCGGTTTCTTTTTCGATTTCCCCCAGTGCCGCGGCGTTCCAGGGATTGATCACCAGCGGCTTTTCGCAGATCGCATCAGCCCCGATCCGGAGGGCAAACCGCACGTGAGCGTCATGGAGGTAATTGGGCGAACAGATGGAGACATAATCAACCCGCTGTCCTTTGCGGCGCAGTTTTTCCAAATGGCGGTCGAAGCGCTCAAACTCGGTGAAAAAACGGGCCTCCGGAAAATAGGAATCAAGAATTCCCGCCGAGTCGCTGCGGTCCAGGGCCGCCACGAGTACATGGCCCGTGTCTTGGATCGCCCGCAAATGCCGCGGGGCGATATACCCGCATACGCCTGTTAACGCAAACGTCTTCATGGGTTGATCGATTCCCTTACACCGGCCGCTGCAATTTCTTTTTATTGGCCCGGTACCACTCAATCGTTTTTTTCAGGCCCGTTGTAAAATCCGTCTTTGCCGTAAATCCGAATTCTTTTTTGGCCCGCGACGTATCCAGGCATCGCCGCGGCTGGCCGTCCGGCCGGGACGTGTCCCAGCGAAGCTGCCCGTCGAATCCCGTCAGGTCCGCGATTTTTTCGGCCAGGTCGCGTATTGTGATTTCATAGCCGGTGCCGAGATTGACCGGATCGGATTGGTTGTAGTGCTCCGCGGCCAGCAGGATGCCCTCGGCCGCGTCGGCGGCGTACAGAAACTCCCGCGAGGCCCGGCCGGTTCCCCAGCATTCAATGTAATCCCGTCCCTCTTCGGCCGCATCAACACATTTCCGGATCAGGGCCGGAATCACATGACTGACGGCCGGATCAAAATTATCACCGGGCCCGTATAAGTTCACCGGCAGCAGAAAAATCGAGTTCAAGCCATACTCCTGCCGGTAGGCCTGTGACTGGACCAGCAGCATCTTCTTGGCCAGCCCATAGGGAGCGTTGGTCTCCTCCGGATAGCCGTTCCAGAGGTCGGCTTCCTTAAACGGGACAGGGGTAAACTTCGGATAAGCGCAAATCGTCCCGATGGCGACAAATTTCTCGATCTTGCGCAGCCGCCCCTGCTCGATGAGCTGGACGCCCATCATCAGGTTTTCGTAAAAAAAGCGGCCCGGCTGCCTGCGGTTGGCTTCAATTCCGCCGACTACGGCCGCCAGGTGAATCACGATATCCGGACGCATCTGCTCATACATCCGCACCACATCCTCCATTTTTACCAGATCATATTCTTCTACCCGCGGGACCAGAATCTCCCGGCATCCGCGCTGCCGCAGGCCCTCCTGAATATACTGACCCAAAAAGCCCGCCCCGCCGGTGACGACGACCCGTTTTGTCTTAAAAAAATCGCTCATTGTTTTCGGCATCCGTGATCTTTTAAAACCTTTTCATTGTCCGCCAGCTTCAGATCCGCATCGACCATCATCCGGGCCAGCTCGCGGAAGGTGACTTTCGGCGACCAGTTCAGGATCCGCCTGGCCTTGGCCGCGTCGCCCAGCAGCAGATCGACCTCTGTCGGCCGGTAATACCGCGGGTCAATTTCCACATAGGGCTTCCAGTCCATCTCCAGATATCCGAATACCTCGTCGAGGAATTCTTTGACCGTGTGCGTCTGCCCTGTGGCCACCACGTAATCATCCGGCGTCTCCTGCTGGAGCATCCGCCACATGGCCTCCACATAATCGCCCGCAAAGCCCCAGTCCCGGCTGGCTTCGAGGTTGCCGAGGTACAGTTTTTTCTGCAGGCCCAGCTTGATCCGTGCCGCCGCCCGGGTGATCTTACGCGTCACAAACGTCTCGCCCCGCCGCGGGGATTCGTGATTGAATAGGATTCCGTTGCAGGCAAACAGGCCGTAGGCCTCCCGGTAATTGACCGTCTGCCAGAACCCGTACACCTTGGCGCATCCGTAAGGACTGCGCGGATAAAACGGTGTTTCTTCCGTCTGTGGTGTCTGGACCACCTTGCCGTACATCTCGCTGCTGGAGGCCTGGTAAAACCGGGGGGGATTTTTCATCATCCGCAGCGCTTCGAGCAGTCGCAGCGTGCCCAGCGCATCAACATTAGCGGTATAAATCGGCTGATCAAAACTGACCCGCACATGGCTTTGAGCGCCGAGGTTATAGACCTCGTCCGGCTGAATCTCGCTCAGGATCGAGGACAAATTACCCCCATCGGTCAAGTCCCCGTAAATCAGTTTCAAAGGCGGGCGCTTGTGCGGGTCCTGGTAAAGATGTTCGATGCGGTCGGTCCCGAAGGTCGAGCTGCGCCGCACGATTCCGTACACCTCATACCCCTTCTCCAGCAGCAGCTCCGTCAGGTAGGAGCCGTCCTGCCCGGTAATTCCTGTGATCAGCGCTTTTTTCGTCATGCTTCCGGCTGCCTCCGCATCCATTCGACAAACTGTTTGAGTCCTTCCCGAAGCGGTGTTTTCGGCCGGTATCCGAGATCCCGCTCGGCCCGGCTGATATCCGCATACGTTCGCTGCACATCCCCCGGCTGCATCGGCTGGTAATCGCGGAGGGCCGGCTTGCCGAGGGCCGCCTCGATTTCCCCGATCAATTCATCCAGCCGCACGGGACTGGAATGGCCGAGGTTGTAAATCGCATAACCCCGGCATTGCCTCAGGGCCGCCGTCACGGCGTTTGTGATATCGTCGATGTATGTAAAATCACGTTCCATGGATCCATCGCCGAAAACCGGGATCGGCCGGCCGGCCTCGATCAGGCGGGCGAATTTATGAATCGCCAGGTCAGGCCGCTGCCGCGGGCCGTACACCGTAAAAAAACGGAGGCAGGAGATATCCATCCGGTACAAATGGTGATAGGTATAACAAAGCAGTTCACCGGCTTTTTTGGTGGCCGCGTAGGGAGATATCGGATCGTCCACGGGATCGGCCTCGGAGAAGGGAATTTTTGGATTGTTCCCATAGACGCTGCTGCTCGAAGCGAAAAGAAATTTCTGAATGCCGTATTGCCGCGCGGTCTCCAGCAATACGGCCGTGCCGCGAAGATTGACATCCGCATATCCGGCCGGGTCGGCGATGGACGGCCGGACCCCCGCTTTGGCCGCCAGGTGAACCACACACTCGATGTCGTCGGACCTGGCCATATTCTCCACGCAAGCCGAGTCCCGGATATCTCCTTCCACAAAACGGAATCGCCCGGATTTGAGCAGGGCCGACAGGTTTCTTTTCTTGATTGCCGGATCGTAAAACGGGTCCAGGTTGTCCAGGCCGATGACCTTGTGTCCGGCCGCGATCAGCCGTTCGCATACATGCGATCCGATAAACCCGGCCGCTCCTGTTACCCAGATGCTCATTGGTTTTGCCTGTTTCATCAGGACACAACGGCCTGACGTCCCACACTGTGATATTCAATGCCCAGTTTTCTTACATACGCCGGATCGTACAGATTGCGCCCGTCAAAAATCACCGGCCGTTTCAGCCGCCGAGCGATCTGTTCAAAATCCGGCATCCGAAATTCCTGCCAGTCCGTAAAGAGGACCAGCCCATCGGCTCCATCCAGAACAGCATAGGCATTCTCGGCGATTTCAATTCGATCCTGCAGGGCCGCCCGTCCCGTCGCCGCCGCCTCCGGGTCAAACGCTGTAATGGAGAAGCCCTTGTCCAAAAATTGCTCAATGCAGGTCACGGCCGGCGATTCCCGTACATCATCCGTCCGCGCCTTGAATGCCAGTCCCCATACCCCCAGCTTGACCGGCTCCTTGTGGTCGGCATAATAGGCAATGACCTTCTCGGCAAACCGCCGGTGCTGCGTGTAATTGGCCTCCTGAACCGCCTGGGCAATCGTCATCGGCACGCCCCTCTGACGGCCCATGTAAATCAGCGCCCGGACATCTTTTGGAAAACAACTGCCGCCGTAACCCACCCCGGCAAACAGGAACGCATTTCCGATCCGGCCGTCACTGCCGATTCCCGCGCGGACCTGCTCAATATCGGCCCCGAACGTCTCGCACAGGGCGCTGAGTTCATTCATAAATGAAATCCGCGTCGCCAGCATCGTATTGGCCGCGTACTTGGCCATCTCTGCGCTGGCCGGGTCCATAAACAAAATCCGGCTGCTTTTGCGCATAAACGGGGCATAGAGCTGCTTCATAATCTCCATCACCGCCGGATTTTTCGTGCCGATAATCACCCGGTCCGGCTTGAGAAAGTCGTCCATCGCCGAGCCCTCTTTCAGAAATTCCGGATTGCTTACATAATCAAACGGAATCTCTGTTTTGGAAGCGATCAGGTCGGAGACAATCTTATAGGTGCCCACCGGGACGGTGCTCTTGGTAACCACGATCCGGTATTCGGTCATTAGCTCGGCGATTTGCCCGGCTACCTCCAGCACTGCCGAAATATCCGCCGAACCGTCCGGGGCGCTGGGGGTGCCTACGCCGAGAATGATGACCAGAGAATTTTCCACCCCTTCTTTCAAATTCGTCGTAAACGTCAATCGTCCGGCGCTTTCGTTGCGCTTGACAATCTCCGTTAATCCCGGTTCGTAAATTGGAATAATGCCGTTTTTGAGATGATCGATCTTTTTTTGATCGTGATCGACGCAAACCACATGATTCCCGCCGTCGGCCAGGCAGCCGGCCGCTACCAAACCTACATAACCCACTCCGACAACAGTCACTCTCATACGTATAAACCCTTTTGAATAAAGAACTTAAAAAACATTATCCCCGGTTGCCTTCCGTCTGTGCTTACACTCCGTGCCCGTCGGTGTCTTCCAATGAAGCCGCCGATTCCCCCTAACTGCTTATAAATAAACAGTTTATAAAAAATCGAGTTCAGTTTTCGCCAGCTTTCCGTCTCTGCCTTCAGAGTTCGGAAAGATATCCTAAATATCGGTAAAACAGAAACATGGGATTAACCCGGATACAAAAAACAGAGTCGGAAATGATTGTAATCCGCATCTATATGCTTCTCCAAAGAAAATCTCACGTGAATATCTCATTAAAAACCATCAGCTATTGCCCTCGCAGCTACAGCAGGTCCTGTTATTTTCCCACACTGTAACTTTTTTTAGATAAACCCCATCGAATTTATCGCAAAGACATTCCCAGGCAAAAGAGGCAAGGTTTTCAACGGTCGGATTCAGGCGGGAAAACAGGGGAACATCAAGATTAAGATTTTTATGATCTACTATTGACAGAAAATGTTCTTCCACCCCCTGTTCAAATTTGCTGATCCACCCGACTTGTTCGGCCGTATCCGGAATCCGCACCGTCACCTCCAGGATATAATTATGTCCGTGTCCGGCCGGGTTGGCACACTTGCCGAATGTCTGAAAATTTTCCGCCTCGCTGAAGCGGTCATTCCAAAGCCGATGCATCGCGGCAAACTCGAATTGTTCGCTATACAATCGCACGAGGTCATTCTCCCTCAACAAAGTCATCTTTCGGTACGGATTCAACGACAAAGCGAGCTTGCTTACCCGCGGCGTAAAGACGGCCTGGAGCGACCGGCCGGCCTTTTCGAGCAGAGCAAACAACACGTCCAGATCCGCCGGGCGCTGCTGCCCGTACAACCTGCGAATCGTGTCCTCGAAATCAGGCACGACCCGGCGGCGCACCGCCCGGTCGATCTCCGAGACATTGACCACAAAACCGCTGTCCGGGTTCAGCGGCCCGCTCAGTTCCACACCGAGCGCCAAATACACGGCCAGTCCGTCTCCGCAGGGCTTGGATGCGTACGAATTAAAACCCGGACGCGATGCGGTTCCGAACGGATTGATCGAGAATCGAACTTCACGAAACAACCGGTGCATTCGTTTCTCCTACCCGCGGTCGGCGTGCATCAGCGTCAGCACCTCGGCGCGGCTGCGCGGATCCCGCTTAAAGATGCCCCGCAGCGAGCTGGTCACCATGACCGCGCCCGGCTTTTTCACCCCGCGAATCGTCATGCAGCTATGGCTGGCCTCCAGCACGACCGCGACGCCGGTCGGCTGCAGATTCTTCATCAAAAAGTCGGCGATCTGATCGGTCAGACGCTCCTGGACCTGAAGCCGGCGGGCAAAACAATCCACCAGCCGCGCCAGTTTGCTGACACCGAGCACCTGCCCGTCAGGCAGATACGCCACATGCGCCTTGCCGATAAACGGCATCAAATGATGCTCACAGATGCTGTAAAACGGGATGTCCCGAAGGAGCACAATCTCATCATACTTTTCATGGAAGATGCTGTGGAGGTGTTCCCGCGGATCCTGCCGCATCCCCGCCAGCAGCTCGGCATACATCCGCGCCACCCGCTGCGGTGTGGCCTTCAGGCCCTCCCGCTGAGGATCTTCGCCCACGGCCAGAAGAATCTCGCCTACGGCCTGTTCAATTCGTTTCAGATCCACCGGGCCATTCGGTTCTGCCCCGAAGGATTCCGGCTCAGAAGGATTGACCATAGCTTGTCCGAACCTCCAGTTCCGTTGAAATGACCGGGTACGAAACCCCCGCTGTTTCCCGATACGCTGTTTCCGGATCGGATTCCGGCAGACTCGATCCTTTCAGGCAGCCGCACTGGCAGCCGGTCAGCAATGCCAATATCGCAATCAAAAGCACAATCGCAAATACCCTGATACGCATACTCTTCCTTTCCATAAAAAAAGTGTTCCCAATCGGCGCAGGTTCCGTCCCGCCGCCGCATTCTCATTGTCTATTTTCCTGTGGCCTGCATCAGCCGGCCTTCTGCAGGGCGTCCATATACCGCCGCACCAGTTCCGCCCGTGTGACCATACCGACAAATCGTTTTTCATCCGACGGATCGCAGACCGGAAGACTGCTGACCTCTATCCGGCTGAACAGCTCGAGAATCTTATCCAGCGTCTCGTCAACCCGAACGACCGGCACATCCGGATGAGCCATATCCTCTCCGATAATCAGCGGAATGACCTCCGGGTGAAGCAGCACATTCCGCAGGTCTTTGTCGCTGAGCAGCCCCTGGTACCGGCCGTCTTTGCCGACGACGACAAAGTCAGAGACCTCTTCATCGGCGGTCTTTCGCACAATCTCCTGCAACGACATATTCCCCGGAACCGTCACCACATTCGGCTGCATGATCTCACGAACCGTAAACCGGCGAAGCAGCGCTGTGCGGGCGTATACATCAAACTGGATCCCGAGGCGGTGCAGGCGATACGTTTCAATTGAATCACGGCATACAATCCGGCTCAGCAGCAGCGCCAGCGTGCAGGAAAACATCACCGGCAGAATGATGGTATAATTATGCGTCATCTCAAAGAGCATAACAATGCTGGCCATCGGGGCGTGCGTTGTCGCCGCCACTACCGACGCCATACCCACCAGACTGTAGGTGGCCGGGCTGATGCCGGAATACGTCTCCGTCTGCTGCAGCAGGAGCCCGAAGGCGTATCCCGTCGTTGCGCCCATGAACAGAGACGGCGCAAAGACCCCGCCCGATCCGCCGCTGCCCAGCGTCAGGGAGGTCGCCAGGATCTTGGCCATCAGCAAAATCACCAGCGCTCCGATACGCAGTTCAAATGACGAAAACCGCTCGGCCGTTTCGGTCCCGATACACAGCCCGATAAAGGAATAGCCGTTGCCGTACACGATCGGCTCGCCCCGGACCGTGCTGCGGATCAGCAATACCGTCAGCAGCCCCACCAGGCCCAGCCCCAGGGCGCCAAGGGCCGGCTTGAGCACATGACTGACACGAAGCCGCTCAAACAGATTTTCGGTGATGTACAGCGACCGGATAAACAGCACCGCCGCCGCCGCGCACAGCAGGCCCAGCACAATATAGTTGCCCAGTTCATTCCAGTGAAAACTATAGGCCGCCAGATCGCTGAGCGGAAAGATCGCCTCTTTCTTGCCCAGCAGAGCCGAGGCCGTTACACTGCTGATCACCGAGGAGATCAGCACCGGAGAAAGCGTTTTGTAATTGCTGTCGCGAAGCAAAACCTCCATCGCGAACAGCACCCCGGCCACGGGAGCGTTAAAAATCGCTGCGATGCCCCCCGCCGCCCCGCACCCAATCAGCACCGGTAAATGATGCCGCACGGCGCGGAACAGGGTTCCCGTTGAGGAGGCGATCGCTGCGCCGATCTGGATAATCGGGCCTTCCGGGCCCCCCGATCCGCCGCTGCCGATAGTCAGGGCACAGGTCAGCATCCGGGCCAGGGCAACATGAAATTTGATCTTGCACTTGCGCCGAACGATGGCGTCCATCACCTCCGGCACGCCGTGCACCACGGCTTCCCGCGAATAGAACCGGGCAATCAGCCCCACCAGCAGGGCCCCGCCGGCCGGCAGAAGAAACAGGAAAACCAGGCGGCCCTGATACACCCCTGTCGTCTGCGAGGTTCCATAAAGTCCGCCGTCGATCCAGTGCACCAATTTGTCAAAGATCACCGCCGCACCACCGGTCAGCAGGCCCACCAGGCCGGCCAGCAGATACAGCATGGCTTCATCGCCGAAACCCGAACGATGCACGGGAAAATCGGCAACCACATTCTCTTTCAGAAAATCCTTTTCAACCGCCATCCAGTGCTCCCTGCAGATCTCCGCCGGAACTCCGGCGACAGGACAGTACGCACTTCGGCGCAGCGTCAGAGGCCGGCGGCAAAAACCGTCAGCAGCCGCACACCAAAACCGATGGAGCCCGGGGCGTCTTTCTCTTCGGCTCCCCATACACCCACACCGGCGATATCCAGGTGAGCCCATTTTGCCTTGCCGGCAAACCGGCTCAGGAAGGCCGCCGCCGTACAGGCCCCGCCCCACTTGCCGCCGATATTTTTTAAATCCGCAATCTTGCTTTTCATGGCTTCGACATACTCTTCATCGCACGGCAGATGCCACAGCCGCTCGCCCGTCTTCTTCGATGCCGCCAAAAGGGACTCGATCAGCGTTTCGTCATTGCCCATCAGGCCCGCCCGTTTTGTACCGATGGCGATCACGCAGGCCCCTGTCAGCGTTGCCGTATCGATGATCGGGCTGCATCCGAGTTTTTCGGCGTAGGCGATGGCGTCGCACAAAAGCATTCGCCCCTCGGCGTCCGTATTCTGAATCTCGACGGTCTTTCGGCTGTAGGTCGTCACAATATCCCCCGGCCGGTAACTGTTTCCGCCCGGCATATTCTCGGCCGAAGGAATCAGTCCATAGATCGTCCGTCTGGGCTTCAGTGCGGCAATCGCCCGCATCGCTCCCAGTACGGCCATGCCCCCGGATTTGTCAAACTTCATGTCCTGCATGCCCTCGCCGGGCTTGATGCTGATGCCCCCGGAATCAAATGTAACGGCCTTACCGACCAGTGCCAGGGGGGCGGAGCGGGAGGAGGCCCGGCCCGGCGGAGTATATTTCAAAAGAATCAAGCGCGGCGCGTTGACCGACCCTTTGCCCACCGCCAGAATGCCGCCCATTTTCTGGGCGGCAAGCTGCTTTTCATCCAGCACCTTACAGCTCAGAGAGGCCGCGGCGCGGGCCAGCTTTTTCGCTTCCGCGGCAATCGCCGCCGGCGTGATGACATTGGCCGGCCGGTTGGCCAGCGTGCGGGCATAGGACTGGGCGCTGCCTAAAATGCTTCCCGTGCGAATGCCTTTGGCCAGCTTGTCTGCGGCCGACTGCGAGGAATCGACAACCACCGCCCTGATTCGATCCGGCCTCCGGTTCGATTGTTCGCCGGAGAGATACTCATCATACCGATAAGCGCCGAAATAGACGCCTTCGGCCAGCACCCGGCCGATTTCGCCCGGTGAGGCGGCCTCTCCAAAATCCCCGTCATGAAGCCATAACGAAAGCGACGGGGCCTTCAGGTCAACCGCCGCGGATGCCGCCGCGGCAGCCGCCCTGCGCAGACCGTCCAGAGACGCTTTTTTCTTCTCGCCAAGCCCGACCAGCAGCACGCGCGGACAGCGGATTGCCCCATCACTGTAAAACAGCGCCGTCGAACTTGCCTTCCCGGTAAAATCCTTCAGCTTCATCGCCGAGGTGATCGCGCCGTTGAGCTTCTTATCCAGCGCCTGTTTACGGCCGGCCGGTTTCTCGTTCTCAAAAAAACCAACCGCCAGCAGATCCGACGGAACCGTAAGAAGATCTCCCTTGATTGCTCGAACCGATACGTCAATCGATTTTCTCATCCCGTGCATCCTAAGTTTTCAAATCACAATATCATCCTGGTTTACCCGTTTTGTGTTTCTTCTGCGCACGAAAACGCAGGTAGCTGTCAATAAACTCTTCGATCTGGCCGTCCAGCATCGCCTGCACATTGCCCGTCTGATGATCGGTCCGGTGATCCTTGATCATCTGATACGGCTGGAGTACATAACTGCGAATCTGGTTGCCCCAGGCGATCTGCCCCTTGCTGCTGTACAGTTTGGCCAGTTCCTCGTCGCGCTTCTGCTGTTCGAGCATATACAGCTTGCTTTTGAGCATTCGAAACGCCTCGGCCCGGTTTTTGTGCTGACTGCGGTCATTCTGACACTGGACCACAATCCCCGTCGGCAAATGCGTGATCCGCACCGCCGAGCTGACTTTGTTGACATGCTGACCGCCCGCTCCGCTGGCCCGATAGGTATCCAGCCGAATGTCGTCGTCCTTAATCTCTATCTCGATGTCGTCATCATACACCGGGATGACATCCACCGCCGCGAAACTCGTATGCCGCCGGCTGTTGGCGTCAAACGGGCTGATCCGCACCAGCCGGTGCACGCCCGTCTCGCAGGAGAGCTTCCCGAAGGCAAACGGCCCGCTGACCTGCAGCGTGATGGAGCGAATGCCCGCTTCTTCACCCGGTGTCAGATCCATTTCCTTATAGGTATAACCGTGTTGCTCAAAATATCGGGTGTACATGCGAAGCAGCATATTGGCCCAGTCGCAGCTTTCCGTGCCCCCGGCCCCGGCATGAATGCCGAAAAAACAATCCCGCATATCATCCGGTCCGCTGAGCATCCCCGAAATCTCAATCCGGTCGCACTGCCGGGTCAGTATTTCAACATCCGCTTCAATCGCCGCCAGCGTCTGCTCATCGTCTTCCTCGCCGGCCAGTTCAAACAATTCGATCAGGTCCCGGATGGCCCGCTCCGTATCACGAACCGGTTCGGTAATCGATTTGACGGCGCTGAGCTTGGAGACCACCTCCCGGGCGGCCTCCGGCTGATCCCAAAACCCCTCCTGAGTCATCCGACTTTCCAGCTCCTGCTGTAGGGCGATCTTGGCAGGTAAGTCAAAGCCAGTCCCGAATCTGTTTAATCCGGGCCTCCAGGTCCTCAAGGACGGCTTGCAGTTCTGCTTTTTCCATAAAAATCCTTTGTGACTGTCATCGGCTGATTGATGTAAATCCATGAAATTAAAGATATGGTTATACAAAATCCGCGTCCCGGCCGCAAGCCAATCATTCATTTTTGTTTTCCGGCCAAACATTGTCCGCTTCCCCCCCTTTTGCTATACTGGGCGGCATGGAACTGGCCGAGATCATCAAGACACAGGCACTCCGCCTCGGGTTTGACCGGGTTGGCATTACAACGGCCGACCCCATCGAGCCGCAGCACATCCGGGCTTTTTCGGAATGGATCGAAAAAGGCCATGTTGCGGACCTGGAATATATGCGAAAAAATCTCAAAAAAAGAATCGCACCCGCCCGTCTCCTCGACGGCGCCCGGTCAGTGATCTGCGTGGCTGTTCATTATAAGCCCCCGCCGACACCCGCGGCCGGCGATCAAGCCAATATCGCCAATTTCGCATTATACGAAGATTACCATCCCTATATCAAAGAGCGGCTCAGGCGGCTGGCTGAATTCATACAAACCATTCTGGCGGCCGGGGTTCGCTGGAAATACAAGATCTGCGTCGATACCGCGCCCCTGGCGGAACGGGCCCTGGCCGCACGCGCCGGGCTTGGATTTATCGGAAAAAACCACATGCTCATCCATCCGCAGCTCGGCGCTCAAATCCTGCTCGGCGAACTGGTCAGCACGCTGGCTCTTCCGCCGGACCGCCCGCTGGAGATCCACCCGTGTCAAACCTGCAACCTCTGCCTCCGTGCCTGTCCAGTCGGCGCCCTGAGAGAAGATGGCTTTTTTGAGGCGCGCCGATGCATCAGTTATCTGACTCAATATCCTTCCGATCCGTCCGAGTGGGCCGATGCCATCGGCAATCATCTGTTCGGCTGCGATCGGTGTCTGCTGGCCTGTCCCTATGAACGCCGGGCCCCGCTGCGTGCCAAGAATGAATTTTGCTTTTATCCCGAATTAGCCCACCTCGATCCCCTCGAAATCTTACAATGGAACCGCAGCGAATTTTACCGGCACATCAAAAATTCATGTCTGCGGGATATCGGTCTGGAAAAACTGAAGAAAAACGCTCGTATCTGTGCGGAGAATCGCAGGCAATCGGATCGGAATGAATAGACCGCGGATCAGGGAACCAGAAAGATGTCATTCTCGTCGACCGGTACCTCTCGGCCCCTGTATTCCTCGACACCGCGGACGGTAAAGATATCGTCGCCGCGGTACTGACGAACCGTAAGAAACTCCACGCTTCCGTCGCCAAACAGGGCATTCTGGCCTTTCTGTCGGTGATTAGGACTGAGCATCTTTTTCAGATTCTCATTCAGTAATATCTTTTCAAACTCATCCCGATTCCGGTAAAAATCAGATTGCTCCCGAAAGCGGACAAAGATCGGATTCATATCGCTCATTAAAATTTGACGCCCGACAATACCGATTTTCCGATTGCCAACCAGCATGACGCTATAGCTGACATTTTGCGGAGAAGCGAAGTCCTGCATGCAGCTCATCGAAACCGGATCATAATGCAGCGGAACAGCGCCTCGATGCCCCCTGCAGACAAAATCCTCTCCCCTGACATACCCCTGGCGAACAAGCTGCCAGACATAACGCGTACTCGAACGCGGACGCTCGCTCTGATCTCCTACCATCCACCAGGGATCGCCCGGCTGCAGACGCGCCGAAGCGAACGCCCCGTCGTTGTCGTTGGCATAGGTTGTCATGGCGGTACCGATTCGACCGAGATTGGCCTGACAGGCCACTTGGCGGCTGTGCGCACGCATCGTCGAAAAAGCCGGCATCAAAAGACCCGAAATCAGAACAATCGACGCCGCCATCGCCGCAATCTCGAAACCAACGCGTAAAAAATTGGGCTTGTCGGAAACGGGGACGCGGGAGGGTAAAGAAGGAGCGGAGGAATCGGGAAGCTTAAAATTTTTTCGGCTTTCCTGATCGAGCAGTTCAGCCAGGCGCGACGGGTGGCCGGCGCTCTGCTTTTGAGCGCGGGCCGCCAGCTTCAGGCGGGCAATCGTAAGCTCCGCCAGGTTCTCAGGACAGGGCTCATACTTGACGCTGTCCAGTTCCGTGAGGGTGTCTTCAAGACGGGAATATAAGTGGGCCGCTTCTGTATCGGAGGCAATCAGATCGCGGCCCTTATTGATTTCTTCTTCTTCACCACAGCGAAAATAGAAATCCAAAATAAGCTGCTTTTGTTCAGGACTTAATCGACTCATAAATTCTTCATGCTCCGGTTGGCGGCTTTCCACTTCTTCATAAAATGAACCACGGCCGTGTGAAGGCGACTTTTAACCGTTCCTATTGGTATACTCAATATCTCCGCCATATGTTTGTACGAAAATTGTTCAAAATAGGCTAAAATTAAAATTCCGCGCAGGTTTTCCGGCATTTCCGATATAATCTGTCTTACCCGCTGAGCCGTCTCCTCTTTGGAAATTTCATCATCCGGTGTGGTCTCATAAGAGGTCAGTATATTGACCACCTCATCAATCGAGACTTCCCCGGCGTCGGCCAGGGCCCCCATGCTCATGGAAGACTGCCGCTGAATCTTGCGCAGGGCATCCTTGGCCTTATTGGCGGCGATGGTAAACAGCCACGGCCGAAGCGGACGGTCCGCATCGAAACTGTCCCGGCTGGCGTAAAGCTGTAAAAACGTCTCCTGAAAAACGTCTTCTACAATATCCTGCCGATTGACAAACCGGCGAAGAAATGCATAAAGTGAGTTTTTATAACGACTTACGATTTCCTCAAACGCAAACTCATCCCCCTGCCGATACCGTTCGAGCAGTTGAGCGTCAGTAATGGTCTGATCCGAATTTTTCTTGGCTTTGCTCTCCAAATAAAAGATCTCCCGCAAAATCGATTACCAATTATAAGCGATTGCAGGATAGATTGAATCCAATTTTTTTAAAATTTCCTACCCTCAATACGAACATTAGCAATTCACCTAATATTCACACTATTATACTATGAATACGTCTCCTCTTCAATTTTTTTTCGTTTTTGATTGGGTG
>JAHDQI010000019.1 GCA_018433925.1 Phycisphaerae bacterium
AGTCAATATTGGCTTCTACGGAGGTACACCTCAGGCATCCATGAATGGAAATGTCGCCGATTTTAACGTCAGCGGGGCGGTTGATCTGGAAGATTTTTCTGAACTGGTTGAACGATGGCTACAGAATGGTTCCCTGGGCTTTCACGATTTAAACAGAGACGGCCGAATCGATCTGAAGGACTTCGAACGATGCAGCCGGGAATGGATGCAAAATTAATCATTGAGCTCATGAATCCATTCCCGGCATCTTCTGTATGTCTGAATTTTTACCCTTGCCCGCTTTTTAGGGTGGGCTTTTGCATCTAAAACCAGCTTTCTCGGCTGGTTTCCCTTTACAGAAACATCAAAGTGTTTTCCGCCTTCGCAGCCATCCGACCACCATCAGGCCTACGGTGCCGAGCATAATCGCACCCGGTGTCGGAACGGCCGCAAGAGTCGGCTCCCCGAGTACTTTGTCGGAATCATAGTGGACGACCAGTTGAGAGGTCACGATGACCGCATCATCCCAGAGATCAAAAAGCCAGTCATATCCAAAATGGAGAGTGGCACCCACCTGAACGCCATTGAGCCAGTTGACATCGATATCTTCATAAAGATTGGTTCCCGCATACAACTGACCAAGATCATGAAGATCGCCGTGTTTATCGGTAAATGTCAAGACGACTTCTTCGTCCCAGTCAGCGATACCGCAGGCCGTAACGACCAAGTCCACATCCAGAATCCCGCCGTTGGCCAGTGTCATCTCATAATCGGCGACGCCCCAGAACGGGTTGTCATGGGCCCAGGTGACTGTGTCCTGATAAGGGCCGATGATCGTGGTCAGCAGGTATTCATCGATTTCGACTTCATCAACCACATACACAGGCGCTGCCTGCAGGGCAAAAACCATCACAACGCTGAACATCAAGAACAAACAGATTCTTCTCATTTTCTTCACTCTCCATTTCAATTGTAAACCAGCTTGTTGTTTCTAACGATTCATTCGATTCTTAAAAAGATCCTCTCGTCCGAATCCATCCGACCACCATCAGGCCAAAGGTACCGAGCATGATCGCACCGGGCGCGGGAACCGCGGCCGTGACAACCTTGAAGGATACTCCGTTGTTGTAATAATGGCAGTCCGGATCGAATCCGAGAGCAATTCGTCCATCTGCACCCCATTCATTCAGCAGGGCCAACTGATCGGCGGTGAAGGTGACCACCAGATCTTTGGTCGTATCCCATTCCGCCGGATCATCCCAATTGATCAGCAGGTCACCCTGACCGGCAAAAAAGTCACCATCGCCGGCTCCGTCCCAATCCCGACTGAGTCCGAGTTCGGCATCGTCCAGAAGATGAACATACAAATTGTCATCCTCTGCTTTCCAGTTGTAGATGTCGGTAAAGGTCAGTACGGCTTCGGTAATCGGCGTCTCGGAGGTACTGAATTCGAGATCAATCCCCCATGTGTAAGCATAGTAGTGATCCAAATCGAAGATGTCCTGTTCCGGGGGCGTAAACACGGCATCCGCAAACAAAGAACCGCTTAAAATTAACACCGCTCCAATAATAAACATTCCCTTTTTCATGATCCTGTCCTTTCCAATAAAAAAGCCACTCCTTTTGTTCTATAACTTCTGCCTCTACAAGAGGATAAAATCATCGCCCGGCGATTCGCAAACAGATCGAGCGCCGCAGCAAACAGAAATATGGGGAGAATATAGAAAGGAAACAGGAAACAGAAGAGTCCCTCAATTTGCAGAGACTGTGCCCGCAAACGTTTTCTCTCCCGCCGGTTTTCTTCGTTTTCTCCGCCTCTATTTACAACCTAAGTTAGCGCACTTATAGCGGTAAATAGCGTTCTTAATGTATCAGATTGGTCTGAATTAGTCAAATAAAATTACTGTTTTTAAAATTTTTTAGATTTTTTTATATCGTTGTATCTATTCTATGTTATTGATATATTTGATTAATTATATCTTGTATACATGTAAATTTTTTTCTTTTTTGTTTCTTCTTTTATGCACTTTTTTAAGCTCTTTATTTTCAATCTCTTACGTATTTATTTAATTCGATTAGTTGCTCTGAAGATAATACCGGCTGCTGAAGATTCCACTTTTGTACCTGATCAAAGAGTTTGACGGCCTCAGTATTTTTCCCTAATCGCAAGAGCGTTTTTGCCAAACGAAAACCGGTTCCGATTCTGTTTGACGAATTTGGCGGATAAAGTGTCATCGCCTTTTCGAAATCCTCTTTGGCTTTTTCATACCTTTCGGCCAATAGATATATCTCCCCCCGTGTGTCCAGCAAATCCGAATTTTCCGGCTGGATATTCAGTCCCCTATTGGCCCATTGCAATGCCTCCTCCGTATTTTTGTTCTCATGCGCCACAATCCAAGCCAGATTATTCATGGCAATTACCCGCAGGGAATCTTCTGCGGCGGGCTCGGCAGTGGAATGGAGTGCTTTGCGATACCTCCGTTCGGCGGCCTGATAGGACTGTTGATAATGTTCCAGCCGTCCCAATGATACATTCAAGTGGGGGTGATCAGGATATTTTTCAAGCAGGAACAGCAATCCATTACGTGCCGTCTGTCGTGCCTTTGTGTCCTCATCCATTCCAAGCTGTAAACACAAATCCGCAAGGACCGGCATCTGCTGGGGCGAATCAATCCCTTTTTGCTGAAACAGAGTCTCCAGCGAAGCCCATTGCTGATCCCGAATTAAAAGACCCGCCCATCGCTGGAGAGTTCCGGCTGAATCCCGACCCTGCCCATCCAGCGTTTCATAAAGCTGCCGCGCCTGTTCCTTTTGGCCCTTCTGATACAGGGCCATCATATACACCTGCTGTAGAGGAATTGACGCCTCTTGCCCCCGTCTTTGAATGGCCTGGCTCAGAAAATCCGCCGCCGCATCGGCCTGGCCGGTGTGTAGATACGTTTCGCCAAGGATCGCCGCAATCCGGTCATCCTCAGGATACCGCTGATGGAGGTCTTCAAGAGTCGGAATAGCCAGGTTTCTTGAACGGATGCTTTCAATCTGTGCCTTCAGCAGGATCAAGGCCTTGCTGTCCGGAAAATAACCCAGCCCCTGAAGCACATAATCCATCGCTCGGCCGGCCTGTCCTTTTCGATAAGACCAGTCCCCCAACAGCACCCAGGCCGTTTCCATACGCGGATATTCGGCGACCAGCGAAGCCAGCAAGTCTTCGGCCTGTTCCGTGGACGCAGAGGTGTTCTCTCGCAGCAGAGATTGGGCCTTCAGCAAGCGCAGTTCAGGATCACGGGGCTGTTCAGCGAGGGCCTTTTCGAGTACCGCAGCGGTTTTCGTATTTTTCGGGTCGCGCGAAAAAATCACGGCCGCCTTTTTTAAAACAACGAAATCATCCGGGTTCGCCGCCAGGGCCTCCTCCATTATTTGGCCGGCCAGGTCCGGCCTGCCCATATACAGATACAGGTCGCCGGCCAGCAGCAGATGGTCCTGACTGCGGTCGGTCCGCTCGAGCATCTGATTTAGATCCGCCTGGGCTCCCTGCGGATCACGGAGTTTGATCCGGGTCATTGCGCGCAGCGTATAAAGCTTGGGATCCTCAAATCGGGAGACGGCCTGATCACAAATTCGAATCGCCAGTTCCGGCTGCTTTCTTCGAATTGCCAATTCCACCTTCGCGGCAATTGCCGGCATCGATTCGGGATTGTCGGCAAGCAATTGGTCAATTAACTGCTCGGCCTCATCCAGGTGATCCTGATATAGGCGAATGAGAGCCAGTGACAGTTTGAGATTCTGATCTTCCGGAGACTGCGCCATCATTTCCCGGAGGATTTCCGAAGCCGATCCGAGTTTGCCCTGCCGCAATAAATGACGCGCTTCCAGCCGGGAAAGGCGAGGGTCACGAAGGCCCCGCCGCGATACCAATTCAATTACGTTCTCCGCCTGCCGATACTCTTCCGCGCGATACATGGCCCCCACGGCCGAGACCACCAGATCCATGTTCTCGGGGTCTCGCGCCAGCGCATCCTGATATTCGGCGATAGCCAGTCGCAGATTGCCTGCGGCCTCATGGCTGGAAGCCAGCAGAATTCGGCTGGCCAGGTCTTCCGGATAATCGCGCAAAATCCCCTCTAAAAGAGAAATCACCTGCGGGTACTCTCTGCTCATATCGCCTCGTTCATACAACAGACGGGCCTGCTCATATCTCCATTGTCGTCCCTGCTGCCCTTCGAGCGTTCGGATTTCCTCAATCCACTCCTGCAGTTTCCGCTGCGATTCTGTCTTTCGGGTTAACTCCAAAAGACGCCTTCTGACAGGAATATCCTGCGGCTCTTCCCTTGCCAACGCGGTCAGTTCTTCTATCGCCGCTTCTTTTTGTTCTGCCAGTACATACAGCTCGGCTTTCCAGAGCCGCAGTGTTTTTTGGGTTTGGGGAATATCGGCCTGCTCAATCCATTGTTCGAGTCGATTAAGGCAGGGCTGTATTTGCTGATTCTGGACATCCAGGAGAATCCGTTTTTTTACCGGCTCGAGCGAATTCGGGGCCTCTTGAATCGCCTGGTCAAGAACCTCAGCGGCCTGTTGGGTCTGTCCGAGGGCGGCCAGCAAATCCGCCCGGAGCAACCGAGTCTGCAACGGATCGGCCTTCTGCTGTTCGAGTTGAGTTAATTGCTGAGCAGCCTGCTCAACCTGCCCCTGTCGGATCGCCGCCTGAATCTGGAGGGCCTGAATCGAAGGATCCTCCGGATGAAGATCGCGAAGGCGGCCCATCAAAGAAAGCCATTCTTCATCCTCCGGGGAGATTTGGGCCGACTGGGCCTGCTGCATTTTGATTTCCAGCAACAGTTTCTGCATTGCCGGATCATCAGGCCGCAGTCGAAGGGCCTGCCTGGCATGATCCATCGCCTCAGCCCACCGGCCGGCCTCCGCAGACCAACGGGCCAGCAGAGAATGGCCCTGCTGGAGATCCGGCTGACGCATCAGCAGAGAACGAATCTGCTGAATCGCGGCCATTCGGTCTCCCATTCGTTCAAGCGCCTGGGCCAGTTTGATCTGAATGTTGAAATTTTGATTGGGGGAGGCAGCGACTTTTCTCCAGGCCGCGATCGCATCCGGCCAATGGCCCTGTGCTTCGGCAAGCAACCCTTCGAGATAAGTTAAGACTTCCTGGCGTTCCTGCCGGTCAGCCAGGGTCTGAATACACTGGCGAGCTTGCTGCCACCGGCCGGCCTGAATATACAGTTCGGCGGCCACACTGAGAAAATCGTAGGGGTCCGGCCCCATGGCCGCAAGCCCCTTTTCGGCAACCCAGGCCATCTCTTCTTCCGATCCGCTTTGAAGGGCCCATTGTGCCCACAGCGTCCAAAGCAGCAAATCCCCGGCATCCTCTTCCGCCAATGCCTCCAGCCAGGTCCGGGCCTCTTCCATCCGGTTCGAAAGCAAACAGACCGATGCGAACTGCGTTTTCTGTTCCCGTGTGGTCAGGCCCAGCGACAACGCCCGCTGACTGTCCGACTGCGCTATTTGGGGCTGCTGATTTTGGATCGCATAACGAGCCCGATACAAATAGGCCAGCGGATTGTCCGGGGCTGCTTCCACCGCCCGGGTGAGCCACTCGAGAGGGGTCTTTTCGGACGTTTCAGGACTCTTTTCAGCCGCCTGGGCCAGGAGCAGGTACGCCTGGAGAAAATCCGGCTCCTGCTCGATTAACGTCTTCAGGCGGCTGACGGCCTGTTGGGTCTGATGCTGCTGCATCTGGGCCCGGGCCGCAAAACAGACGATCTGCGGGTCAAACTTGTTTTTCAGATAGGCCTCCGCATTCCGCTCGGCTTCGAGTGGATCTCCGGACAGATACAGTTCAATGAGCCTCTTTCGGGCCTGCTCATTTTCCTCGATTCGCAAAACCTGATGATAGGACCGGAGGGCCTGTTCGACATGTTCTTTTTTGAGCGGCCTGCGATTCAACTGCGCATCGGCATACTTTAATAACATCTCCACATCCTGATCCGGCATGATGGCCGCCAGGTACTGTCCGAGAAAATCGGCCGCCCTGTCCCACTGTTCGGCTTCGTAGGCCTCCTGTCCCAGCCGCAGTCCCCGATCCGCCCGCAACTGCTTGTTCCAGTACCACAGGCCCGTAACCGTAACGGCGACGGCAACGACTCCAAGGAAACATACGATCAAAAAATTCCAGTTGATGCGTCCCGACCGATTCATGAAAACATGTCCTTTCCGTTTATGTCTGATCATCCATGCAGCATGTGTCGATTTTATCCGAACTGATCCAGAAATTTACCGATCAGCATCCGGGCAGTAGAAAAACAAATCCAGGCATCCGTCCGGAAGGACATCTGTCTGACGTAGATCGTATCGTATCGAATCCATTCCTGAAAATCCATCGAGGCCTCCCGCGTGCGGCAGACCTGCCAGAGGCCCGTAATCCCCGGCCGGACCGAAAGCCGGGCATCCCTCCAGGCGGGACAAAATTCATTTTCGCTTTCCGGCGAGGGACGCGGACCGACAATACTCATTTGCCCGGCCAGTACATTAAAAAACTGCGGCAGCTCATCAATACACGTGTCGCGAAGGAATTTCCCGATAGGACTGACCCGGGGGTCATCCTCCATTTTAAACTGGGGGCCGTCTACCTGGCTGGCAAAGCGGAGCTGTTCCTGCAGGGACTCGGCCTGTTCCATCATGGTTCGAAACTTCAGGCAGCCGAACTCCTTTCCGTGCAGGCCCTGTCTGCGAGCCCGGTAAAAAACAGGACCCGACGAAGTTAATTTGACCGCGAGCGCAATAAAAGGAAAAAAGGGAACAAAAAAGATCAGAATGCAGAAAGAGACGAGTATGTCCAGCATCCGTTTAAAAAATCGCGGGTATGAAAAAGCCGGCCAGTTTCGAAACACGGATTCTTCCCGGCTTTCAGTCTCCCAGTTTGCCGTCTGCAGCGGGAGTTCTGTATCCTGAACCGTCTGCGCTGAAGCGATCAAAACACGGCGCTGGATTCGGCTGTCCGGGGCAATCGCCACTGCGGGTCCGGCAAGTACCCTGCGAACTACCGAGCCGGCCCCGATTGAGGCCCCGTCACACAAAACGGCCGGAGCCGTGATGACGGTCTCGGGTTCGATCCTGACATTTCGGCCCGTGTGAATGGTTCCCTGTATCCGAACGGAGGGATCGCAAACAAGCCCGTTTCGGCTGCCGCCGGCCGGCCAGGTCCGGCTGAATTCAAGCAGTTGATTGTGCCCGGCGGGCGTGAACAGGTCCAGCCGCCGTCCACCGACGCGAACAAAGCGGCAGACCACCCCGTTTTTTTGACAACAATCCACAAAGGCGGGAAATGAACTCCAGGCTTGTTCGGGCAGTCGTTGACAAATCTCAGACTTGCAGAAAAGATGATCCGGCCAGTCGTCGGACGGCTCATCGGGTTCGGCGGTGGATTCATACTGCCTGCGAAAACCGATGATCTGATTTCGCATGACCGTCACCTGCTCACGAGCGTAATCCAGTTCGGGATCGACGCATACCGCCAGCACATCCCAGGCAAATGAAGAAAAGACCGAATTCAGGTGATCCGAATTGAGTCCGGTTAAAATGCCGGCATTGGACAGGACCAGATCAGCCGGGTCAGAGGCCTGGGGCACCGATTGAAACAGGGAGGATATCCTGTCTGCGGGATAGAGATAAACAGACGGATCTTCCCGCAGATCAGTCAGATTCCATGCCTCCGATGCGCAAATCCGACAACACGAAGCCTCCAGCGGATAATACCTTTTAACCATCTCCAGAAGAATTCGATTGGCCGGAAAAGAAGACAGCCAGAATCGAGCCTGTTCGGACCCCGAATCAAAGCCGGTGTGCGGATAAAAAATAAGATAAGGCAGTAATTTCATGGCCACAAGCGGTGTTTATGCATTTTCCTCTTCAGACGAAGGAGCCGTCTTTCCGTTGGCAGGAGAGGAAATCAGCAGCAGCCGATCCTCCCGCTTTCGTTTTTTCCGGGTCTTGCCCCCGGTCGATTGCCTCTCATAACCGTAGCCATAGCCATACCCATAAGACCGGTAGCCCTGCTCTACTTTGACGTTGTTGATAACCGTCCCGATGATATTGGCGTCGATCTGGCGCAAGCGGCTGATGGCTTCCTTCGTCTCTGTCTTCGAGGTATGGCCCAGGAAAGTCGTCAAAATAACCGCATCGGACAGTCGGGCCAGCACAAGGGCATCGGCAAAAGCAAGAACCGGAGGCGAATCAATGATGACAATATCAAACGTTTCCTTGAGTTTGCCAATCCGCTCAGCCGCCTGCGGGTGTGCCAGCAGGTCCAGGGCATCGGCACTGTTGCGGAAATCGGAAGCCAGGACAAACAACGGGCTGTCCTGATACCGGTAGAGGCATCCCTCCAGATTTTTTCCAAACAGGTAATCCTGAAAACCTCGCAGGGCCGCCGGCAGATGCATCGTTTCCCCCACATCCGGCTTTCGCAGGTCGGCATCAATCAGCAGGGTTTTCTTGCCTGAATTGGCAAAACTAGAGGCCAGGTTGATCGAAAAAGTCGTCTTTCCATCCTTGATACCCGGGCTGGTAACAAGAATGATTTTCTTGTCCGTCTGGCCGTTCAACAGGCCAAGATTGGCCCGGATCGTCTGGTAATCATCGCTGAGCTGCTGGGGAAGCAGGTTTCGCTTGACCGAATTGGGATTGGTCGTGGTGCCCAGGATCCGAACCTGGACGCGTCTGACCATTTCCTGAGGATCCATGATGCGTTTATCGGCCCGATGCAGAAGGAACGCCACCAATGTGCCGAGGGCCAGCCCCCCAAATCCGACAGCACCGGCCATTTTTTTTCGCTTTCCCGATACCGGCACACTGACCGCCTCATCAGCGATTGAGATCCGCGTCGGCCGGCGGCGCTCGATATTCAACTCCTCAATCCTGCGGCTGACCTGCTGCCAGCGTTCTTTGGTCAGCAAGAGCTGTTCCCGCTGATCATCAATCGTAAACTGCTTTCGCCCGATGCGTATGGCCTCACTGTCCTGCTCCTTGAGCTTTTCCTGCAGCCGCTGCTGAAGGGTTCCCAGTTGAGCACGCTGGTTTTTGAGATCATTCAACTGAAGCTGACGGCTGGTAATCTGTTTTTCCTGAAAACTGTCCTCAAATTCCTGAGCCACTTCCTCTTTGCGTTCCTCATAGCGTTCCTGCAGGGTCTGGAGAACCTGTTCCTGGCGGACCAGCTCCGGATTGTTCGGATGCATAGTCTGTCGGCTGACCAGGATCTGCCGTTCATACTGGCGAAGATCCTCGGCAATCGCCTGAAGAACCGGGTCCTGCTCGAGGATTTCGCTTCGCTGCTGTATGAAGTGTTCGCTCGACGAAAAACCGGGTCCCTGTTCGAGTATCTGAATCTGCGTATCAATGGCCAGAAGCTGGATTTCAACATCTGTCAATTCCCCCTGCAGACTGGACATCTGGGCGTATTGCAGTTCCTGACGACTGAGCAGTTCCCCGGTGCCGAATTCCTCGGCCAATTGACGAATCGTTTCCTGCTGCGCTTCAATTTTCTGGGTGAGCTGCTTGTACTCATCCTGCAGGGTTGCCAGCCGGGCATTGTCTTCCCGAATGGCACCTTCAACAGCAACCGCCATATAATTGCGAATCATCGAATTGATCAGAAGCTGGGCCTGCGAGACCAAATCTTCCGGAGTCGTTACTTCAACGACAATGAGAAACGATCGGCGGTCCGGTTCAATGGCGATATGGCCCCTGTCAATGGCCTTATGCAGCGCCAGGTGCATATCCGGAGTTCCCTCAAATAAGCTTAACTGTTTGTCTTTCAAATCTTCGGCCACTCGACGGAGCACTTTATCGCTGGCCATAATGGAGGCCTGCGTATATTTAAAGCCGTCATAGTTCGGCATCGGCCGGTCTGATTCACTGTCGTGATACAAAATCGCGGGAATAATCGGAGCCACTTCGATCGCCCCGGAAGTTCGAAATTGGCGCTTAACCTGGACCAAAATGATCGGGATTCCAATCGCATAGACGATACCCGCTACCAGAACAATCACCCACCAGCGCCGACGCAACATACCTCCCAAATCCAAATCGGGAGTTTGTGATGCGGCCTCCGCGTCAGCAGATTCAAACTCTACCAGCTCATGGCTTTCTTCTAAATCCTTGTCGATTTTATGCAAATAATCCATATCTGAAATTTGCCCGCCTTCTTTATTAGTTCTATACGACGAAAATCCATCACGGATTGGCTTTTTTTCGGACGATCACGTCCGTTTTGGCAAGCTGCACGTCCGGATCAATCACGACCTTTGAAAGAAACCAAAGTTCGACCAGTGTAATGCCCAGTGCCAGCGGCATCATCGCCAGCCCGCCGTAGTCATGAAAGGCCTTTTCCCATTCCTCCGCGTCCAGATACATAAACGCAATCGACGTCACGGTGAGCCGCAGGGTATTACACAATAATGCTATCGGCACACTGGAGATCAAGATTATGATCTTTTCCCAGAGTTTCCTTCGACTGAGTAAAACAACGAATCCGGTCACGACAAAAAAGGCCGTCAACATCCGAAGTCCATTGCAGGCCTCCGCTACGGCCACAAGAGTCCCATTGATATTAATTATATTCCCCTCACGAATAATCTGAAAACCAAGCGTTTCAAGACAGAAAACAGCGGAAACTGAGGCCCATTTTTGCAAAGGGATAGTGATCCTCCATTCAATCATTTTCGGCAGGGGAAACATCAAAATCAGATAAAGCCAGACCGGAAAAATCGCCTTTAAAGCCCGCCAGCCAAGCACCATCCAAATCAGGACACCCGCGGTCAGGAACAGGGAAAGTCGCTCAAGCGAAGGGGACCATATCAAAAGACCGATAAGACGAAGGATCTGTACGCCAAGCAAAAACAAGACAGCCGCCGGAACCGGTTTGATCGGACATTGAAGCAGGGCCTTCCTGCGATCCCACAGGACATAGGCGGCCAGGAGTGGAACCAAGATTCCGCTTGAATATTCGTCGCTTTGCATCCATGTCTGCCACAGCTCAATCAGTGTCGGATTCCAATAGGCCGTTAATAAACAACAGAAAACAGCCAGAAAAAGAAGTAGCCCGGCCGCCTGTCCGCCGGGTTTTGAAAATCGCCTTAACAGGGTATCTTCGAATGCAGACCCATGCCCGGTCGATCGATCTCCGGTTCTGGCAAAAACCTGTCTCATCCAATCCGAGAAAAGAGAAACCGGACCCGATGAACGCACCACAACCTGTTTATTGACGTTCGCGCAGGACGAAAGTCGAGTTATTCGATCCACCAACGCATCCTGAATCTGACTTTGACGGCCGATTACCGCGTGCTCCCAGATCACACTTTCACTGACCAGCGCCTGTTCGTGAATCTGAACCCCGGACTCAAGCATGAAAGGGCCGAAGAGCAAGGCATTGGCTTCAATCGTTACATTATCTCCAATAAGAGCGGGACCGATAATTTTTGCTGAAGGATCAATGGTTACATTCTGACCAATCCAGACTCGCTGCTGACTGTCGTACTGCTTAAAGCCCCTGTGAAGCAGGTCACCTTCCGGCAGATTGACCAGGTATTCCTTGACTGCCTGTATATATTCAGTCCAGTGCCGAAATGTACCGACAGGTTTCGTTAATTGCGCATAGGCAACCACCTGACCGGCCTGCACAAGAGTTGGAACCAAATTCTCTTTGCTGTCAAAAAAGCCCTGTGCCGGGATATATTTAACAATCTCCGGTTCACAGACATAAATCTGTGCATCCCGGATATCCTGCTGAAGGCCGCCGGCCATGGGCGCAAAGAAAATCGTCATCAGGCCGGCTTTTTCACGGTGGGCCGAGATCAGTTCATGGAGGTCCGGCGGCGCCGTAGTGGCGGCGGGAAAAACAAACAACAGTTGATCCTGTTTCGGATCGGCGGCGTCTCGGATGCAGCCGGCCGTCCCCCTCGGCAGATTTTCTACCCGATATTCCACATTCAGATGTTTGGGGAAATCCAGCGATTCCTCAATTCCGCAATCATCCTGATAATAACAGATGACAAACCGACGCACTCCCTGGCTGGAGATATGCTCTACAAGCTGCTGGAGAACGGGTCGGCCCGCAATCGGCCAGAGAGCCCGATTCATCCGTGTCGCCAGCGGACAACGGCCGAAATCCGGTGCACCAACCAGAATTACGGCCTTTACATCGTCTACATTATAGGTTTTAGGAGTCATTCTTTGAGATTATCAGGATTGAAGCCGATCTCGCAAGTCTTGTATGATAAGATTGAGTGTTTGATCCAGCGAATAGTCAGGGCGATAACCGATGGCCTCATGAATTCGTGCCAGGTCCGGCCGACGTCGAATCATATCATCAAACGGACGGCCGTACGCCTGTTCATAACTGATTTGTTTTTTTGTACTCTTGCTGGTTGTCATGCGGATGATGCGACCCGCGAGCGCATCAATTGTGACTTCCTCATCCGAACCGAGATTAAAAACCCGGCCGGGGGCCTTTGGGCAGGCCATCAACTTTTCAAGGGCGTCGATTACATCAAAAACACAGCAAAAACAGCGCGTTTGCTCGCCGCTGCCGTAGATTTCAATGGGTTCATTCTGCAGGGCACGCCGAACAAAGCGAGGAATGACCATGCCATACTGCCCGGTTTGTCGCGGCCCGACCGTATTGAATAAACGGACGATAATCACCGGAAGACCGTACTGCTGGTGATAGGCCAGGCCCAGAAATTCGTCAATCGCCTTGCTGCACGCATAGGACCAGCGGCTGAAACGGGTACTGCCCAGAACCGAGTCGTCATCCTCATGAAACGGGACGGCCTCGCTTTTGCCATACACTTCGCTGGTCGAGGCCAAGAGAACTTTTTTGCTGAATTTATTGGCAGTTGACAGGACAACTTCGGTACCGTGAATATTGGTTTCAATGGTATGTACCGGCCGATCGACGATCAACTGAACGCCTACGGCCGCCGCCAGGTGGTAAATCACATCACAGGATTCAACCAGCAGATTCATCACCGTCTCGTTGCGAACCGAATCGAGCACAAAACGAAAGCGAGGATGGTCCTGCACCGCCTGAATATTCTGCAGGGAACCGGTGCTTACATCATCGATGACGGTGACATGATGGCCGCTTTTGAGCAGTGATTCGGCCAGGTGCGAACCGATAAATCCCGCTCCGCCTGTGATGAGAACATGCATAAATGACTATTCGAATTTAGACTATTTCATTGTTCGACTTCGTTGCAGCCAAAAACCGGCAAATGCTGCAAAATCAAGCATATTAATTACCCGGTCTCCCCCCGGCGGCGCCAGGTCGCAGGCGGAATTCCAGGCATCCGTCCCAGGCACCGATAACCAGGCCTGGGCAAACACCATCAGGTCATCCGCATCAACACGGCAGTTGCCGGTGAAGTCGGCCGGGAAGTCCGTTTCGCACAGAATACCATCCCACATTCGGCTTAACAACATAAAATCCGGGTAATTAACGATTCCATCGCCCCCTTTGGGCTCGATATCACAGACAGGGTTCCAGGTCTCGTGGTCTTTCTGTGAGAGCCAGTGGTCGCTCATTAAGACGAGATCTTTCATGGCTACAGTACAGTCCTGATTCAAATCCGCATCTTTGATTTCCGCGCAGCTTCGACGCATCCAGAACATGCTGAACCGAGCAAAATCACTGCCGTCAACAATGCCGTCGCCGCCATCCGGAGCAATATCACAGATCGAATTCCAGTCCGGATCTCCCTCCCGCGTCATCCAACTACCAGTCAGAATCAGATAATCATCGATATCCACCCGGCAGTCGCCATTGAAATCCCCTTCCATGACCGGACAGCCGTCCCATCCCGCCAGCCGGGCCCAAAGATACCAGGCAGCTTTGCCCTTCTGGTTACAATTCAACGGCCTGGAATGAGAACATCCGCAAAAAAACCAGTCAATCCCCTCTTGATGATGTTCCTGCCATTCGACAGCCCAATTTGAATCCCTCTGGCCGTCTCCATCCGAATCATAGTTGCATTCTTCGTCTACGGCTTTATCGCCGAAATAATCGCCGTCAGGATTGTATAATTCAATATCATAAAAATCATATAATATTTTTCCTTGCATACGGCAATAATCACGGATTACCGTACTCCAATAATGAACTTCTCCCTCTTCACCTGAGCCATCAGCATGCGCTGTCATGTAAACAAATTTTACATGCGGATAATCTGCTTCCAACTGACTCATAGCCGGCAAATATATATTCAATATACCCTCTTCTGATGCATGTAAATAGCACCAGGCCCACATGACTACGTTCACATTTGAATTTGCCGGATCATCCAGATATCTTCTTGTGGCTATTTCCCATGAAGGATAATACTCGAGATCTCTTGCGCTGGGCTCCTGCTCCCAATAATATGGTGAAATGACACCGGTTCTCAAATCCAGCGCCCCATCCAGTCCGCCGTTATTAAATTCATAAAGTCCTGTATTCCCGGTGAAATAACGCAACCCGTCCATCCCAATAATCAACTGAGAACCATGTGAGGTGTGTTGATAAGCAATATGAAGTGATTCTTTCGCCTTTTGGATCCAATACTCCGGAATTGCATCAAAAACTCCTACACTCTTGTGATCGACAATAATCGATTCTCCGGCGTTGACCGGATTCGATATAATCAGAAGTGAAAAAAGAAGTAACCAATAGCGCTCAACAGTAACCATTCTTTTTCTCTCGATAAGTCCTCTTGATCGACCTTTTTGCGATTAATGCCAGATCACTCCCACCGGCAAATTAAGGTTTGGAGAAACAACAAACATTGCCCATATTAACAAATTGGAATTAATTAGAGAAGAAAAAAATTGTTTTAGTTCGATATGGGATCTTTATGGTCCTGTACATCGCGTTTGTTATTCAAATAGTCCGTATAATCCATGCAAAATTCACCTTTTTTGTCCTGGAGGTCTTCTATCTCCTTTTTCCACCATTTTTCTTCTAAGAGTTTTTCAATAATTTCTTTAGAAAAACGATATCGGACCACTCGAGCAGGATATCCTAATACAATGGCATAGGGGGGAACATTTTTGCTGACAATAGAACCGGCCCCGATGACAGCTCCGTCACCGATCTCTGTTACCGTCGGTAATATAATCGCCCCGTGGCCAATCCAGACATCGTTTCCAATCCTCAGCGGTTTATATTCGACAAGGTCCTTTTCGATAAATTCCATATTGGCATTAAAGAAAAAAGCGTGCGTTGATTTGAAATGCATTGGATGGTTTCTGTTAAATACACGTACGGCCGCCGCAATGGAACAATACCTGCCCACCGTCGTTTCACGATCAAAAGCAAACGGAATAAAACAAGAGCCATGCGAATATTTTCCAACTTCAACACCATGATATACTTTAAATATTTTTCTTAGGGTTTCTGAGTATACTTCTCCTTTTTCTAATTTAATCACCAGGCGAATAATCCCATTTCGGAGTCTGGCGCGATAAAACCTATATAAATAAAACAAAAGCGGAGAGAGTAATGTTTTCATTTTATTTTTCCTTTACCATATCGAGCAGAAACAGATGAACGCATTCCGCAAGTTTTTCCGGCTGGCTTTTTCTCTGAACGGGAACAAAAGATTTCAGACGGCTTATTTTCACAAACAAATCTTCTTCATCATAAGCCGCCAAGACATGTCCTAATGCCTCAAACTTGTGGGCTGTTTCCATCTGATGGTCATTTACAAGTTCGCGATAACACTTTTGTCTGGGCATCACAAGAATCGGCTTTTGTAATTGGCAGGCCATGGAAATTGTCCCCATCCCGGCATGGGCCACAATATAATCCGCCTTTTCAAAGCAGCGATCATATTCCTTTTTATCCAAGCTCTCAACCGCCGTAAAGACCTTCGGTCGATACCCCCCTATACCCACTTGTGCTGTTATTTCCTCCGTAATCAAACCCCGTCGCACCGCTGCCTCGACAGCGTATATCAACCGATCAAAGGGAAAAGAAGTACCAACAGTCACAAAAATCATAAAAGAGCTCCAACGTACTTTGCCTTGTTATATCGTTCGGCAACTTCGGGCCATTGCGTCAACAGCAAATCAGCAAAATGAAGGGCTAGGCGGCCGCTCACAGAAAGCTTTTTCATATTCGCAATGCTGTCAATCCACACCACTTTCGCTCCGCACAGTTTCGCCAATCCACAAAAAAGAGCCAGGGGCATTGAGCCGGTCGTGATCACCGCATCCGGCCGTTCCTTCAGGACAATCCGAAAACTTCGACACAATGTTTTAAGGGCCTTCCACGGATGATGTCGATTGCATTCTCCGATGACATAGACAGGTCCCCGCTCTTCCAGTTTCTCGGCCACCGCCTGCAAAGTGGTTACATAAAAGGCCGGCTGAATCGGCCACAGATCCGAGTGCTCCAGCAGTTTGAGCAACTGATTCATATGCCCCCCGGCAGACGCTCCGGCACACAATTTAAGGGACTTGCAACCTTTTGATTTCATGGCACTTGATTTCTTCTGATCAAGGGTTCCGGGACGACATTGATTCAATCAACTCCTTGGTCTCCTGAATATGAGATTTCGAGGACGCACCGAACACGATGGACTCGATTTTTTCCTGATTGCAGATATATTCTACGGCTTCACGGGGAGCGATGGCGCCGGAAGCAAAGATCGACATCGCCACCGGCCGGAATTTCCGCTCCCGGATCGTTTTTTCGTATAATTCGATTCCTCCACACATACGAAATCCGATTTTATTAACGGAACTGCAAATAATCGGATTTTCAATTCCGCATTCTTCCAGCAGATCCAGCAGGCGGGGAAGATTCATCGTAAAGAAGGCCGGTTCGGCCCTGTATCGATTTCGTATATGATCCGCATACGACTTAAAAACATCTTTCAATTCCAGGCCCAGCAGAAGATCAGTCACAACGTTCTGCAAAAAAATGACTTCCGTGTTCAGGCCTTCAAACATCTTCATTTCCGCATCGACCATGAGTTTCATCATAGCGATAAAATCTTTGGTCGCCAGCGCCTTACCCCCTGTGAACAGAGTGCCCAGGAAACTGCCCGGGATGTATTTTTTGACCGCTCCCAGAATTCCCAGTTCGGTTACGGCATTGGCGTATTTATGTGCATAAGGCATGCCCGGATAAAACTTGAACTCCCCATAACGATCCGGGCGAGCCCGCATATATTCGCAGACATCCGCAATCCGATCATGTGTTGTGCACATAAACGTCCGGATGCCCAGGTCGTAAGCTGTATCCAGTACTCGAAGGATAGAGGCAACATCCCGAAATTTCATGGCTTGATTACGGGCCTTTTCCTCTGACATATGATTGATTCCGAAGAACTGATTGTCACCAAATAGAATGCGATCCACGGTTTATCTCCTTTGCTCTGCATCTTGAATGATCCATTCCAAAACCTGGTCCGTCTGGAAGGCCTCTTCAAATGAATTGATATTCTGAATGTCTCCGCTTTTGATTTTTTGCACAAAATAATCAATCTGGGCGGAATACTCTTCTCCCCGCAAATAGAAATACACCGGCCGGGTCAATTCGGTGGTATAGAGAATATTCCATCCCTTCTGCAGGCTGCCCCGCCCTTCCTCACGAAGATAGATTTTGCATTCCTGTCGATCTGAAATAATCTTGCCCCGGGTTCCATAAGCCGTGACCTGAGTGGACATTTTTCGATACGCTTCATCGCTCCAGTTCACAGACAATTGACCGGTCACCTCATTTTTCAAAAAAAGGGTCGCATAGACCGCATCTTCGACTGTTTTCGAATAAATCGATTTAAGCACGCTGCCGCCGACCCGCACAGGTCGGCCGATCAGATATTGTATCAAGTTAACAGCATGAGAAGCATAATCATGAAGGCAGCCGCCGCCCTCGGCCTTCTGGGCACGCCAGGTCATTCCTTTCGGACGCAGGACTACAGGACCGTATGCCTCAGCGGTAAAATGATATACCGGCCCGATAATTTCCTCCGCCAGCAGTTCCTGCATTTTTGCAAATGCCCCAACAAACCGAAAATGATAGCCCACCTGATTAACCCGGTTATTGTTACGGGCACATTCAATCAGCCGTCTCCCATCCTCCAAATCCAGGCAAAAAGGCTTCTCAACAAAGACATGCAATCCCTGCTCCATGGCAAATTGTACAATCTCAGCATGGGTTGAGGTGGGCGTCGAGACAACGACACAATCCAGGTCTTCCCGTTCGATCATGGATTTATAGTCTTTGTACGGCCGGGCCCCTGCATACTGTTCAATCGCACTGAGCACAAAGCCGGAGGTATCGCAAACTGCACTGACGGTCACGTCCGGATGTGCATTGATGATGGAATAATGAGAAAGTCCCATTTTTCCCAATCCAATCAGACCTGCTTTGATCATTCGATTTCTCCATAAGGGATGTTTCTGGCAATCTCATTTCTGCGGCCGAGGAGGCCGACACACAATGATCGACAAAGAAAAAATATGCCCAAATCGCTCTCTGGCCTGCCCGACCAACAGGACAGGTTCTACACATCGGCGAGTGAAAAACAGGGACAAGAAGCACTCTGTATAATGCTGGTTCAGCCACCCGGCGGGAAACAGCGGCGGAAAAATGTCTATTGTCTTTGATATCGCATGAGTACGATCCCAATTCCCAAAAGCAGCAACATGCAGGGCTCCGGAATAATGGTCACTGCAATGGTATTAACAAGATCACCCGATGTTGAACTGTCTCCGAAGGAATAACACTCAAGGACCAGTGAATACTCATGAGAAGGGTTGACTTCATAAGCTTTGAAAAGATCTATTCCTTCTCTGGAAACCGGGTCGGAAGTCCATTGCTCTAAAACGGACGGCACTGTCAGATTAGAAAACGAGAAAGCGGCCATTCCCTCCCACATTGCGGTAGTCGACGGGGAAGAAAAGGCGACATATAAAGTCTCGATAGTCGGCTTGAAGATATACGTTGATTTGGCATGTGCGTATGTGGTCATCCCTGCCTGCAAGGTTCCCACGGCAAAGGTAGAGACGGAAAACCCCCCCACGCTGGCGCCGGCCGCGGGATCGATTCGAATTTCTTCAGAGCCATAAGACCAAACTCCATAACTCTGCTCATCAAAAATAAATTGCCCAAAATCGTCCGGGTAAAGCAAGTCAAATGAGGAACTCGAATCAATGTCCGCATTGGTATTGCCTTGAATCCAATGGACCTGTTCGGAAATGATAATCGGCCCGGCCCCCCCTGCCTGCATCGATAAACAACCGCACAAAAAAAAGAGTCTGATCAGAATGGCTTTCATTGATCTTTCTTCCGCCACAAACCCTCTGTTCGTTTTCGTCCCCGTTAATAACACAAATAATTATACCCTATTTCAGAAAAAAATACAAGCTTAAAAAAGATCACTGTTATCTACTGTCTTATAATCATATCGGTATCCCGATTGTCAAGATAAAAACAGGGTTCATTCGGTGGAAACATCATCTCAAGACGTTTTTTCTTTCTTGTCGATCTTCATCTCTTCGGGAATTTGGTTATATTTTGTTAATCGCTGCCAGTGTTCCCGGCGGATAAACCGAACAAGTTGATCCGGAATCTGCCTTTTCTCAAACAACATATAACCATATAGAAATCCCAGAATACGGGCTATTCCGGATAACACAGGTGGATATTCTCTCAGGCAACGCCGAAGCGATTTTAGAATCAAGAACAAAGGATGTGCCGCCAGACCCCACTCACAAAGTCCATGACGAAACCGTATGGTTAAAATATTGGAGCCGTGGCCGGTTCCCACCGGCTTATTATGGACCGCTATAAGGTCGGGAAAAGACCATGCCTTCCAGCCCCTCATGCGAGCGGCAAAGCAGGCACAGGTATCTTCTCCTCCGTATTTCATCGGTACAAATCCGCCAATCTCTTCATAACATTGCCTACGAAAAACCATCAGGGCCTTGGGGGTGGACCGACGGTCATTTAAAATGTTTCTCATTTTACCCTTCACATTGTCCACATAAACACCTGAAGAGATTCCAAGATGGGGATCTGCCTCGAATTCGCCCAAAAGCGTCTCATAATATCTCCTTGGAAGACTGATGTCCGCATCCAAAATCGCCAGGCAGTCAAACGATTCCTTCCGAAGAATATCAAATCCCTCCATAATGGCATACACATTACTGCTGTAATAACTTTGTCCGGCGACTCTTGTCCTTGCGTGATAGCGAATCCATGGATATCGTTGGGCATACTCCTTAATGATAAAACCAGTTTGATCATCGGAACCATCGTCTACAATCAGCCAGATCAAAGGGAGGCAGGTTTGCTTTATAACACACTCGATCGTCTCCCCAATATATCGAGCTTCATTGTAAGCAGGTGTTATAATAACATATTGAATGGACTCCGGCATCAGCGAATACCCTTATCAGTGGGGTTCATGAGTTTTTCCGATTTCAGTCCTTGTTTAAATAAGGAACCAAAGAGCTCCAAAAGGTAATCCGGCGATTTCGACGTATTTTTTTTTGCGCCGTTCCCATCGGCTGGAAACTGGTTTTTGCCAGCGATTTCTGTTCCGCCAGATTGCTTACCCGTGTCTCAATATAAGCACGCACCAGGCCCCGCTCCGAAAGATCATGAAGGACCGTTTCAATGAGAACCGGATTGATTCCCTGGCCCCGGTATTCAGGGAAAATAACATTGTTAAAAACATGCACATCTTCGGGGGTCAAAAAATAGTAAAAGGGTTCGACTGTATCTCCAACCAGGGTCCAGACCATCCCTGCAAACTGATCTTTATAATAAACAAACCAGGCCGAAGCGCCGCGGCCAAACCGCTCAGCCAGTTGCGGCCCAATCAGATTTCTGCCGATCTGATCGAACAATGTACTCTTTTCATCCGGAGTCAACTGGTCAGCCGTTTTTCTTTCAACGACCCGGATTTCATTTTGAACAGGGAGATTCCGGCTTTTCAGAGGGATCAGATTTGCGTAATAAACAACGTCCGGCTCAGGAAACATCCCCTCTTTTATTTTAATACAAACCTGTTTTGCGGATTTCCACAACCCGTGCTTCCGGTAATACAAAACCGCTTTTTCTTTCCAGAAAACCAATCTCATCAGGAACAGCTCCGAGGATTCGCTGATTCGTACTCTCCGCCGGCCCCCGGCTTTTTGATCCGAGAAAAAACCGACTGGATTCCGATTGTCAGAGAGTTCAGCTTTTCTTTATACAGACCTCGTTTCGCCCTCCAGGCCGGAAAAAACGTACCGCCATACAGCAAACCCCGCAAGGGCCAGCGAAGGGCATGCCGCAGAAGAAAAAGTACACGAAAACCAAACGCAGCCGGCCCTGCATGGTGTTTTTGCCAATATCGCAGCGTGGAAAGACAATATTCCCGGTAAAAACGCGTTGGGGCTTTCGATGAACTGCCGCCTCCGTAATGAATGACTCGGGCCTCCGGATGAAAAAAAATCTTCCATCCGGCATCCCGAAACCGCCTGCACCAGTCGACTTCCTCGCTGTACATAAAAAAGGATTCATCCATGGAACCCACCTGTTCCAGCGCTTCCCTGCGAACCATCAGAAACGCCCCCACCAGAACATCCACTGCCCTGATGGAGTCATGTCTGAAATAGCCCATGTGCTCTCCGCTCAGAAACGAGACGCCGCCAAAAAGCTGTGTCAATCCGACCGCCGGACAAAAAGTATTCCATAACGAAGGAAACTTTCTGCACGACCACTGGACCGTTCGATCCTTCCATAGCAGCTTCGGGCCGATGATCCCCACATCGGGGTGCGCATCCATATAGGTCGTCAGAATCTGCAAACAATCGTCCAAAATCACCACATCCGAGTTGACCAGGCAGACATAACGGCCCTCAGCTAACGCAATTCCGACATTGTTCCCGCGGGCAAAGCCGAGATTTTCTCTGTTTTCAACTATCACAACGCTCGGGAACCGCTGCCGAACCGCTTCCACAGAACCATCTTCTGAAGCATTGTCAACCAGAATGACTTGCACCCGGCTCTCTCCGGCTGTTTGATAGATTGAACCAATACAGTCCAGCACCATCTGGCGGGTGTTCCAGTTGACTATCACAACCGACAGATCGGTCATTGCGATGCCTTTCTCCATTCATGAATGCGGCTTAAAACCTTCCAGATCCGAGCCGCAAGCGGATTGGCGTAGGCCTCCAGGCAACCCACTTGAAAAACCTCGTCGCCTCCAATACGTTTTTTAAATTGATAGACCGAGGCGTTCTTTGCCGGATCCACTCCGCCCATATCATACCGCTTCATTCCCGCCCGTCTGGCCGCCAGAAAGGTTTCCCACCAAACCAGGTAGGAAGCATTGATTTCAAGACCCCGCTGGCTGGTCGACTGGAACAAACCCAGGCAGGTATCTCCCAGGTAACTGTTCACATCCACTGACAGCGGCTCTCCTTTTTCCGAAATAATCACGGCATTCATTTTTTGATCCGTAAGCAGTTGTTCCTGAGTGCGTATATATTCCTCCAAGTCCAATCCGCGAAATTGCTTCTTTTTTTGGGAATAACGATACAGATTATCTAATACATGAAGATACTTCATGTCATTGCTTTCTGATACGGTCAATCCTTCCTGCTGGGCTTTTTTTAGCGTAGCACGCCACTTGCGATGCAGCTTCTTATACATCGCCTCCTCTGAAAGATCCAGTGGAAACAAAAACGTATGATACGGCCGCACAAAAGAAACAGGAGTCCAGCCGGCCTGCTTAACATCCTCATCCCAGGAGGGCGGGACCTCATTTGTGTAAAGATTGGGAACAATTCGAAGTACCTGGACTGTATCAGGAACCAGCGCAGAACGAAAACGCTCAAGGGATTCTATCGGAACAGTATCCAGCCGATCTGTTTTCCGCATGATCGGCCCCCACTGTACATATCCAATCTTCATGGATATCAGTGGTATCCGGATAATGCGAATCTGAGCCATCAGGCAGGGCTCATTTTTATACAACAGACAAATCCGGCGAAGAGAGTGCCCCTGCCTCTCCGCCCGCACCTGCAAATAGGCCCAGGACTGATATAAATTATAGTCACGGAAATGATCCGCCTGCCGCTCCCATTCTTCCTGGGTAAAGCTCTCTTGCTGACTCCAGTCTGTCATGACAGTTTTTTCGATTGTCGAAGTCTCTTTTTCATTTTTCGAAGCCAATCGCTGGCCTGATAAGCCCCCATTGCCTTCAAACGAAAGGTAAACAACCCGTCTCCCGGTGAAACGGAAAATCTCCCGATAGCCATGGGGTCTGTTTGGGCATAGATCATTCGAGGATCCACCGTAAAACCCAGTGTATATCCGGCTTTCTTTGCCTCCTGAAGTACGGTATGATTGTAATCTCCATGTGGATAACTGACCGCTTCAATTTCTCTCCCAAGAAGCGCCCCGAGCCGACGCCGAGATTCCACTAATTCTTCCCGCATCCGGCCGGTATCCAGTTTGGACAAAAATGGATGCGACAGCGTATGTGAGTACAAAGCAAAACCCCTTTCTTGCAGACATCTAAGCTCTTCAATATCCAGGACCGTTTCTTCCTGGTCTCCCGCCTGCTCCAGCAGACTCCAGTCCGGCTTGCGGCCGAGAAGGCCGACCGGAACAAAAATAGAGGCCTTCAGGCCCAGCCGTTCAAGGACCGGGACGGCCTGGTCGCGTACCGAGACAAACGCATCGTCAAAGGTAATTGCAATGATCGGTTTTGAACCCGGTAATCCCTCAAAAATTCGGCATAGAGGAATAACCTGACAGTGTTTTGCCAGATATTCCATCTGCTTTTCAAATGACTTTTTTTCCTGCTTTTTAATACTGTGATAATACAATACCACACGTCCTGTCGGCCGGAAATGCAGCTTTAAACAAAAGGCATAAAATGCGGCACAGATGAATTCTATTATTTTTTTCATTCAAGTGTTATAATCCGAGCCGGATTTCTCCTGACCCCGCTGTTATCCAAAAAACTCATCGATACGAGACGGCCGAAGCTGCCCTTTGGTTTCCGATAAGACCAGATGCATACAGGTAAGAATCTTTTTTTCTGTGTCAGGATCTTTTCTCTCGAAATCATGAGCCAAAACCACGGCACCGCCTTGCCGGAGAATAAGAGAAGGAAGCGATTCAGGGGGACGTTCATCACAAATCCAGGTGTCCTGAAAATCAAATGTCCAAAATACCAATGGAATTCGATGAATCCACAAATAAATCAAAACAGCAAGATTAACCTTTCCATAAGGCGGCCGGAAACAATACCTGCGTGGCCCCGTACAAACTGAATCGAGAGCGAGAAAACCTTTCCGAATATCTGCAATGGATTCCCAGGGCCATACTTTCCAGTAATGAATGTGCTCATATCCGTGCGAACCGATTTGATGCCCCTGCTGTTCTATCCGGCGGATCAGATCCGCATGGTCTTTTACCTTTTTTCCAAGCACAAAAAAAGTGGCTGGGGCATCATAGTCTTTCAGGGCATCAAGGATCCGAGGAGTTAGGGTCTGGCCCGGACCATCATCAAAGGTAAAAAAAACTCTCTTGGAATCGTGCATTCTTCGCTTTAAAAAAAATCGCAATCCCCGACAATACAGGTAAGGGAAAAAAAAGTACAGAAAGAATAAAAAACCGATCCCTAAAATACTGTATAGAAAAATATGCATACTCCATTCAGAATTTAATTGTTGACAGGCAATTCCGTCTGTATCCGGACTGAAACTCTTTGAACACGGCCTCGTTTCTTGACCCCGGATGCGGCCGAAAGATTCGCAGTTCGGACAAGAGCCGGCATCGAGCCGCACAATGCCAATATCATGTAAAAGACGGTTCGCGGTTGACCAAATAGACTTACTCTGAAAAATACCACCAGCAAAGTGACCAGGCCTCCCGCCACGCACCAAACCATCCATTGAACAGACACGGTTCGACTTTTAAGAAATGCCTGAATCAGATTTTGTACGCCAAAAAAAAGAATTCCCAAAAAAGGCACAAACCCCACCAGGCCGAAACGGCTGAGGATCAGCAAAAAGTGATTGACCATATCCGTATGCCCCCTCCCGTCAATCAACCTGCCCCATCCCGGATCAACCTCCAGGCCGTATCCGAAGAGCCAATGCCCCCCCATTCCGTTTCTAAAGATCGCAACTTCAATCAACATACTGCGATACCAGGCCGTTGAACTGTCTAATGTAAAATCACCAAGCACATCGTAAAAATGACGATTGCTGAGGAGTTCAACTCCCAAGCAGAAAATGACTCCAATACCAACAATCGGCTTCCAAAACTGCCGAAAACGGAAAAACAGCAAAAATGAAATCAGTACGATTGCCCCCAGCATCGGACCGCTTGACATCGACGCAAAAACCCCGATCCCCAGCACACAAACACCCGTAATATAAAGCTGTCTGTTAGATTTAAGGAACTTGAAAATCCCGGCACAGATAGAAGCCGCCATGACAAAATATAAACCATAGAGAATATGAACCGGGAATGATACATTGGCCCGATAAAATCCAAATCGCATATCCTGACGGTCTCCTATGTCACCCCAGGCGGCATATTGACTCAGTGAAGAGTACATACTATATCCCGTAATCGCCTGCTGAAGACCTAACAGGGCCAGAGGAATCGATGCCGCCAGCAATAATTTGGCATACTTAATATAATCCTCCTTTGTCTTTATGATCATACGAACAGCAAAATAGGGGAGGGTAAGATCAAATGCCATCCCACTCCGATTGATTAGAGTATTCATCAGATTGCGTGAAACAAGGGTAGTGCTGACAACTTGACATACAAGGAAGAGTATTATACACCAGTCAATCGGCTCCATTCGAAAAGAGTGAAGCGTATTTGGGCGAAGAAAAAGCGACGTGAACAGCAGCATCATGACAATTCGGCTTGCCGTAAAATCAACCGTTCCCAGTTGGATCGTCAGGTCATATGGATATCCGATTAAAATAAAAGTATAAGCTATCAAGCCAACAAGAGGAGAACCGAACACCACAAAAATACACCCAATTGCTGCTACCAATCCGGTCAATCCGGTCATGTGCAATTCCCCTCTTTTCCGGATGGGTATTCGGCCCCAAACCATTCGATCTCTTTGGACTCTCGCTGCTTCGGAAGGAGCATCGGCCTTCTCCAGTCCCGAAAAAGGATCCGTTTAAAGGTTCCTGCAATCGATTTAATTTTCACCCTGAGCGAGGCATGCAGCCAATTACGAAACAAATGAAAACCCCGAAATTCCGGACAGGGAATTTTCGCGATACGGACAGCCAGGATACGCCCAAACATTTCCTGTCTCCGCTGAAGCAGCGCCGTCTGAGAACGAGGCAGACAGGAAGGATCCACCCTTTGGAGTTCTAAATATCCCTTCTCAATGGCTTGATGTACCCATTGCCGGCCTTTTTCGGTCCTCACCAGCACCAGCGAACGTCCGCTGTCCCCCTCTTCAACAGGACGGTACCAGGGATCCCCGCAGGATACATCCGCAAATTCACCGGTCGATTCGACACAAAACCTGCAGCGAAGCTGACCCCGTTTACTTAAAATATCTCCCCAGGACTGAAAATAGGACAGCGAATCGGTTTGTAGATTGGGGTAGCGAGTTTCTACTTTCACATCGCCCGGCCAGCCGCATCCTCGATATCGCAAAGCGGCTACCTCATCCGGATTGACCTGAAGTGCTTTGAGCATTTCTAATGTTGCCCTGCTGGTGCTTGTCCCGGCACAAAAAATGCTGACGGCAAGGGCTGTTTTTGATTCCCATTCCGGACGAAGCAAATGTGCTTTTCGAAGACCCGCAACTTCACAGGGCTTGCCAACAAAAAGAAACTGCCCATCCACTTGCTCCAGTTGTAACAATCCGGCACAAGTGGAAGCCGGTGCATATCTCGAGCCCGTGCACCGAAGCAATTGCTCCCGTGTGCGGCTGAAAACCGGAATATTTTCTAAAGGTCTCTCAGGAGAAACACCAATTTGCATGACCCCCTGAACTTGTTTTTCCTTCAATCCATATAAACCCAGCGCCGTGACCGTGCCTCCGGAAGAGCCCATGTATCGTATCTGCGGATCCGCCGCGTACCCTTCCCACACCTCCAGAACCTGCCCCCATCCGCACACCAGTTCCGGAAGATGATTTGGATGGGCCTCAGGTGCCGTCATTTCGATGCCCGGACAGACCCGTACACAGTCTCCGCAATGCTGGCAGTCATTGGAAACAAGAACCGGCCGAGATCCAATATCAATAAAATTTACCATTTTGAGGTTTCGATCCGGGCAAACAGATACACAGGCCCCGCACCCCATACAGCATCGCCATTGTACAACCTGGTCTACTCGTTTAAAGAGTCCGGCCATCAGATTTTCAGTTCTCCGATCTTCTCTGAAACAGGTATTTGTTCACCTTCTCGGCGAAAGATATTCATAATCCTCTCCTGAATTGTCGGCAGCGTCTGTTGCAGACGGGTTCTGCAGGACTCACGTCCGGCATATCCCTTATGAATCCTCTGCATCGCAGATTCCTGCGTTTCATTTCTAAGATCCACAACATAGTCAGCCACCCCGATACTGTCAAAAACACCGTGAAATTTTTTGCTGTATGCAATGCCAATGGCGGGGATGCACTGTGAAAGTGCCGCAATACAGGCATGCATTCGGGAACCGATAAAAAAATCACATTGGCCAATTAGATACTTGATCTGATTTTGATTAAATCGTGTCTCGGGAAAAAAAATACGTTCTTTCCAATCTGGTTGAATCCGAGTCATAATATCCCGGCAGGCCTGCCTATCACACTCCACAAGAAAATCGCCTTGGGGCATCACATGAGGAATCAGCAAAACAGAAACATTGTTTTCCTTCAGCAGCCAACGAATCAGACAATCTGCAAATTCCGGATAAGGAACCCGCAAATGAAACATATTACGACCTGTATAGCCTCCACTGTATAACAAACCGCTGATATTGAGGCCGACTAAGATTCCCTGTTTGCAGCGCCATTGTTCAAATGCACGTATCTGGTCAGGTTCCGGTTTTACCGCGTCCAGGACAAATGCTACGTCAGGAAGAAAATAAATTCGGGAATGGAATCGACGGCTTAAAAGTCCCCGTACATAATCATATCCTTCCCGGTCGCGGCAATACACGGCTTGGGCTCTGCGAAGAAGATAACCAGCCAGCCTTCGAGCCACCGGCCCCCGAAACGGACCGTAGGTCTGTGGAAGTAAAATTAATTTCCCGCCCGCCAGCAAAACCAGCCACTTTTCCAAAAACCCCTGAAAATACCGTTTAAAACCATAGATATCGCTGAAACTATCTCCCCCCGTAATATCCGCAAACAGATCCACTTTTGACAAGCGACGCGCAAGCGGATGCAGATGGAAAATAAATGTCCGTACAAACGGAAAGGGGAAAATCCGAATGGCCACAAAACTAATCCAAAACCAGATATAATGCCAGGACACAAACAGGCCTGCATTATACCGCAAAGGAATCGACCCCACGTCCACACTTTTTCCGCCAACCGAAACATGAATCCGCTCCGGCCGCAATCCATTGGGAAATAAAATAAGTTCCGCATCCGGCCATTGATAACGAAGAAGCTTCAAACTGGAATCAGCCAGTGCGTTTACACCGAGATTGCCCGTATCAAAACCGGCTCCCATTAAGCAAATTGATTTCGGAGAATCCAAAAATACCTACTTAATTTCTTCTGAGGTTGCATGAGTCCGCACTTTGGCAGGCAGCAGACCCGCTTTGACCATCCAGAGAAAGGATACACTCCATGCACCGGCGCCTAAAATCAATCCTTCCACAAGAGAAAGGATTGTGGAATGCCGAAAATAAAGACCCAAAAACCAGGTTGCGAAAAGCATTCCCGCAGCAACCAGTACACCGGGAATCCAACTATATAAATAGCCCCAAAACCGAATTCCGACAAAACGCCGAAGAACAAATACCTGACAGAGTATTCCAATACCTTCAGCCAACAAAACAGAAGCCGCCATCCCGGCAAGAGCATATCGCCTCGTCATTACAATAAGCAGGGGAATTAAAATAAAGGATCGAATGGCCACAAAATAACGCTGGATATGCGGCTTTCCTAATGCCAAATACAACGAAGCCAAAGGCATACCCTGAATACGCAGATAAATACAAAAGCACAGCATGGCAAAGGGAATTGAAACGGCAGCAAAGTCCGGCCCCCAGATGACCGATAAAATCGGAACTGCATACAACGCCATACCGGTCATCAGCGGTATCATGAACAGGCCGATTAACATGCTGATTTTATCAATCGCGTAAATCAGGGATTGCAGATCATCCTGTTTTTCTGAAAACGCCGGCAGCATCACCGGACCAATGACCGCCCCAAAATATTCCCGGGGCATCCGCGCCAACTGTCGAGCCATTGAATACCAGCCCATCAAAACCATGTTTACCAGCCGGCCGCCAATCAGCACATCTGCCTCAAATGCCACAAAAGTCAGAAGCGGAACCGCAAACATACCTCGCGCAAAATGAAAAAGCTCCAAAAAATAGCCTCGATGAAAATGAAAGCGAGGCAAAAAAGGACATAATAGAAATGAAAATAAGAACATAATTGCATATTCCGCCACCATACCGATCAAAAGCGCCCAGATGTTTCTTAACGTGAAGGCCAAAATCACAGTAACCAACGATCCAATTAAACCGCTGCCCTGGATGAGCAGGACTGATTTAAAAAAATGAAACTGTTTTTCCAGAACATGAGCTCTCGGGCTAAGAATACTGCGCAGGAAAATCGCCAAAAACGCAAAACGAATGTAAAGGGCTAATTCGGGTTGTTTATAAAATGAGGCGATCAGGGGAGCCAGCACAAAACCGGCTATATACAACACGATCCCTCGAACGGCCTGGAAAAACCATGCCATATTCAAATAGTCTTTATCCAGTCCATGTTTGCTCTGAATAATCGCCTGTTTAATACCCACTTCAGCGATGGCTTCTAAAAAATAATTACAACTCATAATTACGGCCATCTGGCCAAGAAATTCAGGGGCCAGCAAACGCGTTAAAAACATGGATCGGACAAAACGAAATCCCTTTTCAAATCCCGTTCCTACCGCCAGCGACAGCGCTCCTCGTGCACTTCGGGCCATCAATCCGGAACCTAAAAAAAGTTGATTCAATCGAGTGACCATTTGAATTGTTATAAAGTGAGAATTCTCCCACTATTATGAGACATTGTGGATGCCAATAGGGCAATATTTGATTTTTTTACACTCCGTGCTTCTCAGTGCCCTAAAAACGCACTAATTCAGAATGTTTCATTCAAAACTCCGGTAACATAAAAAAAGATCGTAAAAGAGATCTTTCAAAAACACGAACAATCCTACTCTATACTCTCCTTCAGATATACATCTTTAATGAGGATACACAATTTAATACATTTAAAATCGTTTTTCATCGCCTGAAATAATTAATTTTTCTACTCAACTCTTAGCAATGGCCTTAAATAGAAAACATATATATTTGCGCCGATACACCCATAATGTTCCGTACAATGTCCTCTATTCTGCCTACAAAGACTTTTTATATTTCACTCAAAGAGACTATTCAGACCTTATTTTATTTTTGAAAATTGCCTCAAGTCCGATAATATATCTTGACGAAGCAACTATAAATTATTAAACTGTATACTGTAATCAGCTTTTATAGAGTCTATGTTTATTATTTTATTCAGGTTTTTATCGTTTTTTGTTTTTCTATTCGCACTCAATACTGGAAATGAGAAATTGGGCAAAATAGTTCTTTCCAGATTATTTAAACTTGTTGATACATCTCTATTCATAGCCCAAGACCGGTATTTATCGGACGAGCAGTAATATCGAAACTTTGATTTGCTGCACAGGCATTCATTTTTTAAATTTTACTGTAGAAATTGAATCCCAAATGCAGAAAAAGCTTCATTGGGGATGCCCGGTACCTCTTTATAAACCCGGGCAGCAAAACCTTCAATGATTCGGATCTTCTGGGGTGGGTTTAAAACGAACAAGAAAAGTCCCAAGATGAATGAGGGAATTTATGAAACGTAAAAACGGGAAACACACAGTGCTGTTATTCCTTGCATTGACCTTAGGGTCCGTTCACAGTTTCGCCGATTACGGAGACAACTGGATTGAGCAATGGGGAATCCGCTGGACTTTCAACAAAAATATATCACCCACCGGCGCCGGCGGCACGTATCAATTCGGACAATTCGCCAACGGCGATTACTGGGTTGTCGGACCGGTTACCCTGATTGGGATCAATCCTCCATCCCGCCAATACCAGTTTGTTTTTACCCCCAGCAGCGGTATCAGCGGAACGTTTTCAAGCGGCGAAAGAGTGACCCAATCTGCAACCGCAGCGAGAGGGACGGTAATCGTTCAAACAAGCCAGGGAAATATCTGCATCGAACCGGACACCGATTCGCCTGATTTTATCACGGGACAGCCCGTTCGGACAACCAGCGGTGATCAGTTTACACCGGGGTCCATTGATACACGTACCATCAACGGGTCCATGATTAATCCGGACCCATCTAAAGCCAGTTTATGGAGCGGAAACCAGGCCTTTGACAGTGAAATGCATGCCTGGCACACAACAACAAATCGCCCGTATCCTCAATGGAGACAATATTGTTTAAATGGTGTTGTCAATGCGGCGCGCCCCAACAATGCGCCTGTATCCGCAACTAATCCGCTAACCATCCCCGTACACTCCTCTCTTGTAAGCAGCATCAGCAAATCGCATCCCGCAAGGACAATCCTGCAGACACAGGCAATTTTGACGGTACTGCCTTCAGCTCCGGCAGAAAATAGTTTTCGACCCCCCTATAGCGGAAACGATAAATCCGTTCATTTTACCGTAAATATGCTGGACTATTCCAGGTTGCTCAATCTCCCTTCCGTAGATACAACCCCCATTGATTCAATCGCCGCTCACTTTGAAAAACCCTGGATTGATATCCTGACGGGGCAAATGGGACAAAGCGGCCGTTCTCAAAATATGCCTGAATATTCACAAACAATTGGGCAGAGAACGGGAGATGCAGCGCTGATCCTAAATGTACGCCAAAGTGCAAATGAAACCACAAACAGGGATATCAAGAAAACCTTATTAATCCGATTCGTGCAGCTCGGTATTGATAATTATGGCGTCATGAAAATGGGAGCGAGTATGCCCGAAGGAAACTGGCCCCCTATAGAAGGGCAAAATATGGGCCATAAGCTGCCTATTGTTTTTGCCGGTTATCTTCTGGGCGGCACAAAAGGCAGCGCTCATGCACCTGCAGATCAAATGCTGAACATTCCCGTCTGGAATCCGGAATTAAGCGTTGGCTCTTTTAATCCTGTTTTTCAGGAGGATCTTAATCTTTGGTATGTCACCGAAGAAGATATCGGCAGACCGGTCAGAGGCGTTAACAAGGGATACGGAATCGCAGAAGAATATACACAGGAACATGTCGGCCTTCCCGAATGGGGAACACGCCACCTTGGACCCTACGCTTTCCCTTCAGACGATGACTCCGCATGGAACGCTAATTATCGCCACATTTGCGCCACAGGAATGGTCGGAACGGCCCTTGCGATCCACATGATGGGATTACGAGACGTCTGGAACAACCCCGTCTTTTTCGATTATCATGATCGGTGGTACAGCATTACAAACGGAAATCCCACGGAATCGCAGAGCTTAACATCGCTGACTAAAAAAATGTGGGATGCCTACCGTACAAATTACGGCCCTGTCTGGCCGGATTCAAATCCTCCCGGGCAGGATACCTATACGTTAACAATTGCTGCATCCAACGGATCGATTCATAAGTCGCCCGATAAACTCTTTTATGATGCCGACGAAAAAGTAACGCTGACTGCCGAACCGGACTTTGGCTATCATTTTTCCAGTTGGTCCGGAGATGCCGACGGCAACGCCAATCCTCTGGAAATTGTTATGAATGAGAATAAAACGATTTCCGCCGATTTCTCTGAAATCGGATCGACAGACCCTCCTTCCGTTACCGAATTACTGAATCGGGCTGTCTATTCAAAGCTCAACAGCATGCTGTTTACTGAAATGGATGACTATATCAGCATTCCCACAGACAACTGGAGTCTCAGCGGCACCTCCGTGACAATGTGGATTTACCCCGACACTGTAGCCGGTTCACATTATTTGTTTGGACACACAATCGGTGCCTGGAGCAACCGCATACAGCTTTATATACGAGAGGGTCAATTAGGTCTTGGCTTAGGCAGTACACATGCCTTAAACCAGTCGATCTTTTCCTGCCTGCCCAATCAATGGTATATGATAACGCTTTCCTGGGACGGCTCCAATTACAAAGTCTATGTCAATAATCAGTTGCAGGCCCAGGGGAGCTACTCCGGCCTGACTGAATTGAATACCTTTGCTGATATTGGCAATACCGGAAATCCGGATTACAGGGCGGTCGAACCTTTCTCCGGGACGATTAGCAGCGTCCGGATCTTTGCGGAATCTCTTGATCTTGCCGCCGTTTCATTGCTTTTTGAATACGGACATGATACCGGCCTGACCGGACACTGGAAACTTGATGAATGCACCGGCAACTCAGCCGCAGACGCTTCCGGATGTCAGCAAACCGCGATCCTTGCGGGCGGACCTTCGTGGGGCCGTCCCTGGGCGGACGAACACTTCCTCTGCATGACCACGAAAAACCAGGCCCTGCAGATCCCCTCGGCCGTACTTTCGCCCGAGGCCGGAACCATCGCCCTCTGGCTGACTCCCGCGGATGAAATCGGGGCCCAATACCTCTTCGGCCATGTCTGCAACAGCTCCAGCCGGATCGCCCTGCTGACCGTAAACGGACAGCTTGCCCTCAGTATGGGCTCACAAAGTCTGACCCGACAGAATATCGCTTTTCTGCCTGCGGGCCGGCTGACTCACATCGCCCTGACATGGAATAACGGAAACTATACCGTCCACGTCGATGGACAGCAAACGGACGAAGGAACCTACTCAGGCCTCACAGAACTGTCGCCCACCTTTGATATCGGCAATTACGGCGACCCCGCTCTGCGGATCATCGGCTTCCTCGGCCAACTCGAAGAGGTCCGCACCTACAACCGAGCCCTGGCCGCGGACGAAATAGCCACCCTCTGCCAGACTTACAATATCAAACAAAATCGGCAGCTCGCCCTCTTTGTGGAAGGCACCGATGATCAGGGTAATCCGGTCTCCTATACCCCCTCCGACCTGCCCGGAGGCGCTGTCTTTGAAACCGGTTCCCAATACTTCCAGTGGCGACCCTGGTACGACCAGGCCGGCCAGTATAACATTCTCTTCAATGCCGACGGCCAGCCCTCGCAAAATCTCACGATCAGCGTGGACGAAGTGGCCTTGCAGGATTGGTATCGCGCGTTTCTCGAAGCAAATGGTAAACTATAACGTTTAGGGGGGAATTTGATATTCCAGCGGTCATACCGCAACCCCTCACACAGAAAATGCTGTGGAGAGCAACTGCATGAAGGTAAAGGTACTTTTTGTATTAGCCCTGAATATTATCGGACTTTCTTCGGCCTACATGACTGAGCCCTATGACGGCTGCACATGGGGGCTTGCCAATACGTCTCTTTCGCTCGAACCCGGTTCCGTTATCACGGACGCAATCCTGACCATCGAAAATATACGGCCGACGGGTTCCTGCCTGAATCCAACCTTGCATATCCAGCTTTTGAACAATCCCGCCCAGGGCTTTCATATCTATAACCAGCCGCAATCAATTCAGGCATTGTTCCCGTCAGGACCAACTCCGGCCCTGGTCGCTCACTGGAAATTAAACGAACTTTCCGCAACCATCGCCTCGGATTCATCCGGAAACCAAAACCAGGGGATTTTGATCTACAATCCTCTCTGGATTGAAGGACAAGGCCTTTCTTTTGAGACCAACCAATTTATGGGTATTCCCAGTTCGCCCAGCTTGTCTATTTCCACACCGATGGCCATCTCGCTTTGGTTCAAAATGCGCACTGCTGCTCCTTATGCCAAACTACTGATCAAACCTTATGTGACCCGTTCCGATCCATGGGAATTGTTCGCCCTTGATCTGGGTAGCGACGGCTGCACACCTCGTTTCCTGATCTCAGACGGCATCCCCGGAGGCCAATATGCTGCCGCCTTCAACCAGGACTACAAAATCATCCCCGATCGCTGGTACCACATCGCCGCCGCTTATGACGGCAGCCAAATGCGGCTCTTCATGGATGGGCAGCAAATCGCTCAATCGCCGGCCGCCCTGCAAATCGGCAGCAACACCATGCCCCTTTGCATCGGGGGACGTTTGGGAGCCGATACCTTCGATGGCATCATCCATACCGTCCAGCTTTACAGCGGACCTTCCAATGACCCGCCTGTTCAATTTGTCCAAAGCCGAAATCTGTTTGAAAACAGCGGCACACCATTGCGGAAAATCGGCCTGGCGGACCTTGGAACCGCATCAAGTATCCGTGTCTCTCTGCAGCAGATTGAAAACACCGACTCGTGGGCCCGTGCAGTCTACGGAGATTCTTTCACGATGCCCCTTCCCGGCCAAACATCTGCCCTGCCCCTTTCTTCGTCGCTCCTTGGGCTGCTGGACTATGCCGGAACCGGATCGAGTTTTGGATTCGGGATGGACAGCGACGGCTTTGTATTCGACAGGATCACCCTTGAAATTACGATGCAGTCCTACCTGGCCCCCGAAGAAAAGCAAACCCGCGTCTTTTCCTGTCAGAATCGGTACGCGCCTTACATCTTTTCGCTCTCCGAGCTTTCCGGCCAGCCGCACCAACTGATTACCTTCCCTGTTTACGTAATTGATCCGGATCAGAACCCCTATACGCTGACGGCAAAAAATCTCCCGCCGGGAGCGGTGTTCAGCAATCGTTTCTTTTCCTGGACGCCCACAGAGCAGCAGCAGGGACTCTGGACTGTGCTTCTTGAAGCGAGCGATGGCGTTATGACCGCGCAACGGCAGGTAGAAATCCTCGTCACGGAACCAACACCGATCTTTGCCCCCCTCGGCAATTCTGCCCTCTTTGAGCTTCAAAATCTGACCTTTGCGGTCGAGGCCGCGGACCTGGCGGGCAATCCCGTCTCCATCACCGCCTCCGGCCTGCCTGAAAACGCAACTTTTGACGGCTCGACCTTCACCTGGCGGCCTCTTGTCGGCCAGGCCGGCATCTATGAAATCACATTTACGGCATCCAATGAAATACGTCAGGAGGAAATGAAGATCACGATTACCGTCTACCCCTACCGCCCTTCCAGTCCCAAACCGATTCTTATTTTATAGGCGGGACGTTCTATCTAAAAGTCGTAAGTCATTATATAGAAAGAACTTATGGCAACCACGCCCGAAGGGATTCGAACCCCTGACCTACGGATTAGAAATCCGTTGCTCTATCCACCTGAGCTACGGGCGCAACATTCTATCTGGAAAAGACTTAAGTGGGCTTTCAAACGGACGCCCTGAACCGCAAATAAAAAACTTGCTTTGATTCTTGATCTTCAGCATGGGGAAAATATACCAAAAAACCGGAATTCAGACAAGAACGAGGTAATCTTTGCAAATATCTTTTTCAAGCAATCTCATTACGCATATGTTCCAATCGATAATGATTGGGCCAGCGGCCATGAAAATGCTTGAAATTCTTTGAAAAATGATAGGGATCAAAATACCCCACTTGTTCCGCAATCTCCTTAATTTTCAAATCGGTTGTCAGCAGCAGATTGGCCGCCTTATTCAATTTCAGCCGCTGGATATATTGGCTGGGAGAAAGAAGGCCGTATCTCTTGAATAAAGAGGCCAGATATCGAACATTGATTCCGCACTGTTCGGCCACTTCAGAAGGATTTAGAATAGAAGAGAAATTCGAATCAATATACCGCTTGCATTTTCGATATGTGCTCATAGAGATGGACACATGGGGACTGATGTTCGGTACAGAAACCGCCCTTTCGAGCAAAAGAATGCGAAGGTAGCTACAGCAGATTTCCTGTGAAAATGCCGGTTTCTGCAGCCCTGTATCCAGAATCCTGCGACATATCTTCAGCACATCCTCCGGATTGGCCGCTTCCAGACAATGCCGTTTTGCAAGAGCGCTTTTCCGAAATAAACTGCCGGCCCGGTTTCCGACAAAGGTGATAAAAATATGTTCCATGGGATCCTTAGGATCAGCCTTGTAGTGATGCGCTGTCCCTGATTCAAACCCGGTCAGAACACCCGGCTTCAAAGGTAAAATCTTATTTTTGATTTCAAGCATCCCCTTTCCCTTAACCGTATATTTGATGAAACAATAGGGATAATTATTCCGATTGATGTCAAAATCCGAAGCGCACTTTTCATACCCCCCGCAGACAATGGCCAATTCCTGATGTTCATAAGGAGCGGTATCATAGTAAAAATAGTCCGCATCCAACACATGGCCGGGTATGCCCGCGGTATATTTTTTCTTGATTTTTTTGCGATAAGTATTGTTTTTCATAAATCCGCCAAAATATATTACGAATATACATTAAATAATTACGAAAATCAATTTTCATTTTGTAAAAAAAGGATATAATATAAAAAATAGATTACTTAATTCTATCTTATGTAGAATTAAATCCCCAAAAATGGAGGATATTAATGGGAAATAGAATGCGAATACCGGATTTTACCGGCGGCCTGCGGAAAACACCGAGACCCCTCGGAGTCGATACAATTCTTTCACCGTGTAATTGGAGTTTTTGACTATTTTAAGAATACAAACGGCAATGCGAAAAAAAAAGCTTC
>JAHDQI010000354.1 GCA_018433925.1 Phycisphaerae bacterium
ATTTCGGCGAATCCTCTGACGATGATATTTACTGGGACAACCTGGCCCTGCACGGCCGGTGTACCCTGCAGGCGGATCTGACCGGAGACTGTAAGGTAAACATGGAAGACCTGGCGATTCTGGCGGCTGAGTGGCTGATGGGCGTCTGAGCCGGCGTTTTCTCTCTTTCTTTGTTTTGCAATGAAGCATTCTGCCGCGGCAACATCGAGGGGAGAGGGATTACTGCGTTGTTTGATATCTGATGGCGGGATTTTGTAAAAATCTGTTTTTCCGCCGGGGGCAATTGGCTATACTGTCTGTGTGACAGGTCTTTTATTTTGGAGGTTTGCTATGCGGTACTTTAACAACGCAGTCGGGTTTCTCGTTATGCTTTTTCTTGCGTTTCCGGCCGGGTTTGACTGCGCTGCCAAAACGACTGCTGATTATCCGTATGAGCCGGTGCCGTTTACGAAGGTTCGCTTTACCGATTCCTTCTGGCAGGACCGCATCGAGACCAACCGCGCGGTGACAATTCCGTTTGCTTTTCAAAAATGTGAGGAAACCAACCGGATCGACAATTTCAAGATCGCGGCCAAGTTGATGGAGGGCCGCTGGGAAGGGCAGTTCGGCTTTAATGACACCGACCCGTATAAGATCATCGAGGGGGCCTCTTATGGCTTGATGGTCAGGCCCGATCCGAAGAGGGACGCTTACCTCGACGAACGGATCGGCTATATTGCCGCCGCCCAGGAGGCGGACGGTTATCTGTATACCGCCTGGACCGCCGGGGCCCGTGAAGGCGGCCGCAAGATTACCTGCTGCTATGATAAGGAACGATGGGACAATCTGGCGCACAGCCATGAGCTGTATAACGCCGGCCACATGTATGAGGCGGCCGTGGCGCACTGGCTGGCTACAGGCAAGCGGTCGTTTCTGGATGTGGCCATCAAAAACGCCGACCTGATCTGCGAGGTTTTCGGCCCCGGCAGGCATGAAGGTGTGCCCGGCCATCAGGAGATTGAGGTGGGGCTGGTCAAGCTCTACCGTGCCACCGGCGAGGAAAAATATCTACAACAGGCCAAATGGTTTCTCGATCAGCGCGGCCGCGGCGGACACAGGGATGCCTATTCGCAGTCGCACCAGCCCGTCATTGAGCAGACCGAAGCGGTCGGCCACGCCGTCCGCGCCGGGTATATGTACAGCGGCATGGCTGATGTGGCGGCGCTGACCGACGAGGCAGGGTATATCCAAGCCATTGATGCGATCTGGAATAATGTGGCCCATAAGAAACTGTATATCACCGGAGCCATTGGCGCTCGTCACCGCGGGGAGGCATTTGGGGACAACTACGAATTGCCCAACGCCAGCGCTTATGCTGAAACCTGCGCTAATATCTCCAATGTCTATTGGAATCACCGCATGTTCCTGCTGCACGGCCAGTCGAAATACATCGATGTAATGGAGCGGTCGCTGTATAACAGCGTGATCTCCGGTGTTTCGCTGGACGGCACGAGGTTTTTCTATCCCAATCCGCTGGAATCCGACGGCAATTATGAACGCAGCGAGTGGTTTGGCTGCGCATGCTGTCCGGGCAATATCACCCGCTTCCTTGCGTCGGTATCGGGCTATGCTTATGCCGTCCGGGATCAGGCGATCTATGTCAACCTCTTCGGACAGAGCGAGGCGTCTTTGGAGGTCGGCGGGAAAAAAGTGGTGCTTACCCAGAAGACCCAATTCCCCTGGGACGGCAAAGTTGTCATGGAGGTCCGCCCCGAGGCCGACAGCGGCCGCTTTACACTGAAGATTCGTATTCCTGACTGGGCGACGGATTCATTTTCCTCATCTGATCTGTACACGTTTACGGAACCGCTGGCGAAACCGGCGACGGTTCAGGTCAACAACGAGCAAGTGCCCTTGAAGACTGTCAATGGATATGTATCTCTTGACCGAACCTGGAAGCAGGGAGACATGGTTAGAGTGGACCTGCCGATGCCCATTCGGCGGATTGTCTGTGACCGGCGAGTTCAGGACAATATCGGCAAGGTGACCCTGCAGCGCGGCCCGCTGGTGTACTGTATCGAATGGCCCGATGTGGAGGGCGGCCGGGTGCTGAATCTCGTGCTGGATAAGAAGGCGCCGCTGGAAACCGCTCCGCGTCCTGATCTGCTGGGCGGAGTGACTGTCATCAAAGGCACGGCCGTGGAAGTGGCTCCGAAGGACGACGAGGCGGTCCGCAAAACGCCCCGCCGATTCGAGGCGATTCCTTACTATGCCTGGGCTCACCGCGGTAAGGGCCAAATGGCCGTATGGATTCCTGTTTCCTCAATGACCGAAGAAGTCGGTTCAGATCGGCCCTGAGGCCGGTCGCCTGCACAAAAACTCTATTTCTAAAGGATTCCAAAAAACCAGGAGGGAATCTTCTTGATTCTCTGAAACATTTGTTTAATATGGATGTTTGAAACAAAGACCTGGAGGCCCAATGGCCAAAGACAAAGATCCCAAAGACATTTCTCCGGACACCTGCCGGCGGCTGCTGGATGCGGCCGAGAAACTGTTTTGCGAGCGGGGATATGAAGGCACATCGGTCCGGGACATCACGGCCGAGGCGGAGTGCAATATCGCGGCGGTCAATTATCACTTTGGCGGCAAAGAGAAACTGTATCAGGAAATGTTTCGGCGGCGTTTGGTTCGCAACCTGGATGGCTATTTTCAGATTATAGAAAAGGTTTGTTCAGAAGAGAATCCGACACTGGAGACCCTGTTGCGCGAGATCATTCGTCCGATTCTTGAATCGGCTGAGCAGCAGGACCCCTGGACACGGGTAGTGCGGCTGATGGTTCGGGAGTCTCTGCATCATCGTCTGGATATGGAGCACATTCTGGAGGACATCAAGACGTTGTTTGTGGAGCGATTGGCGCGGGCGTTTAGGCAGATGGTTCCGGGGATGGATGAGCGGTCGGCCCAGCGGGCCGTTTTTTCCGTGGATTCGCTGATTCTTCACCCGATCATGTTCCTCGAATTCTACAGGTATATTCTGCCGGGGTTGGGAGTCGATGAGATTGCCGAGCAGATCGTCCGATTCGGAGCGGCCGGCATTCGCGCCAGTGTCCGGGAGTAATCGGCTGATTTCGCTGGTTGACAGGGCCTTGAAAGAGCCGGCGTTTGCCGCTATGCTGGCGGCCGAACAAAACAGCGAGCAGGGAGCAATTCATGCGGATTGTGCAGCTTACACCGGGTTCGGGAGATCAGTTTTACTGTGAGAACTGTCTTCGCGATGCGGCGCTGGTGCGTGCCTTGCGGGCGAAAGGGGCCGATGTAGTGTTGGTGCCGATGTACCTGCCGTTGTCGCTGGACGGCGACCGGACTCTTGAGCGGACGGATGTTTTCTTCGGGGGGATCAATGTGTACCTGCAGCAAAAAGTGGGACTGTTTCGCCGGACCCCGCGCTGGCTGGACAAGGTATTTGATGCCGGATGGCTGTTGCGATGCGTCAGCAAAAAAGCGGGCATGACCAGCGCACGACAGCTTGGTGAAATGACGCTGTCGATGCTTGAAGGGCCCCGCGGCCGGCAGGGTAAGGAGGTTGAGCGGCTCATTGAGTTTCTCCAGTCGCCGGAAAACAAGCCCGATGTACTGATCCTGTCGAATCTGCTGCTGGCGGGGATGGCCGGTCCGGTCCGGGAAAAGCTCGGATGCAAGCTGGTCTGCTGGCTGCAGGATGAGGACGGGTTTGTGGATGGATTGGGTGAGCCGTGGTCGTCTGCCGTCTGGCAGGAAATGGCCCGGATCGTTCCGCTTTTTGATTTGTTCCTGCCGGTCAGCCACTATTTTGCTCATGCGATACAGGAGCGTCTCCCGATTGGCGATGAAACGATATATGTCTGCGCCCCGGGGCTTGACATGTCGAAATATGAACCGGCCGAGCGGCTGCCGGATGGGCCGGCGGTTGGCTATCTCGGGCGCATGTGTCATGCCAACGGGCTGGATTTTGCGGCTCAGGCCTTTTCAAAACTGGTCGGACAGGACAAGATGGCCGCCGTCAAACTGCTGATCTGCGGCGGGATGACCGCGGCGGATAAGCAGTTGGTTGATAAGATAAAAGAATCGCTTCACAGCGGGGCGACCGCCGGCCGGGTGGAGTTTCTGGATGACTTCGAGTGGTCGAATCGTCTGTCGTTTCTTCAGCGGCTGTCGGTTTTGTGTTCGCCGGCTCGAACGGCCCCTGCCTATGCGATGAATGTGCTGGAAGCGATGGCCTGCGGGGTACCGTTTGTGGCGCCGAGGACGGGGGTGTATCCGGAATGGGCAGAACTGACCGGAGCCGGCGTGTTGTATGAGTCGGAGAATCCGGAGGAGCCGCATCGGAGTTTGCGGGCCTTATTAATCGATTCAGATCGAAGAAATGAACTTGGCCAAAAAGGTCGGCGGGCGGCGATGGAGCATTTTGATATTCGCAGAACCGCCGCCGGCCTGAAAAAGCGATTTGAGGATTTACTCAAATTCTGATCCTGAAAAAGTCTAACAATACGGGAAGAAATCATGCTGGAATTGATCGAGCTGCACAAATCATACAATACCTCGGCCGGTCCGCTGGAGGTGCTCAAAAAGGTCTCTCTGCGGGTGGAGAGGGGACGTTCGGTGTCCATCGTAGGCCCGTCCGGATGCGGCAAGAGCACACTTTTGAATTTGATCGGAGCCCTGGATCGGCCGGACTCAGGCAAGGTACTGCTGGGCGGACAGAACCTGACCGAACTGGATGAGCGGGCGCTGGCGGCTTTTCGCAATCGGCGTATCGGGTTTGTCTTTCAGCTCCATCACCTGCTGCCGCAGTGCACGGTGCTCGAAAATGTCTTGCTGCCGACGCTGGCCGGCGGCAAGGCGAAGGAATCGGCAATTTCACTGCAGCAGCGGGCGATGCAGATATTGGAGAAGGTGGGCCTGGCCGACCGGGCCGGCGAACTGCCCGGCCGACTGAGCGGCGGGCAGCGGCAGCGGGCTGCGGTGGCTCGGGCGCTGATTAACCGGCCGCAGCTTCTGCTGGCTGACGAGCCGACCGGTTCGCTCGATGAAGAGACGGCCGGGTCGGTCATTGGGCTTCTGGCGGACCTGAACCGACGGCAGAAAATCACCCTGGTCGTGGTGACCCATTCCTCTGCGCTGGCTGCCCGGATGGATCAGATGTATGAATTGAAAAAGGGGATGCTGTCGGAGCGGGGAGGCTGAGGAATCGGATGGGTTTTTTTCGCTGGATAATTCGTTCCTTGGTGTTTTACAGGCGGATATCGCTGGGGATTGTTCTGGCGGCCGCCGCGGCATCGGCGATCCTGGTCGGCTCGCTGCTGGTGGGCGATTCGGTTCAGCTTACCCTGGTCCGTCAGATGGAATATCGGCTGGGGCGCAGCCATGCGGCGCTGCTTGGGACGGAAACGTTTTTTCGGCAGGGCCTGGCCGGGAACCTGGCCGAGTCGCTTTCGGTGGAAACGGCGGGGGTGCTGCTGCTTAATGGGCGGGTGGAAAACGGCGAAGGCACGCGCCGGGTCAACCAGGTACAGGTCATTAGCGTGGATGAATCGTTTGCCGCCCTGAGTCCTTCCGGCCGGGCCGGCTGGATCGAGGCCCTTGCTGATGGGGTGGTTCTAAATGAAAATCTTGCCGCCCGGCTGGGGGCTGAGGTCGGGGACCAGATCGTGCTGAGCGTACAGAAAAGCGGCGGACTGTCTGCTGAGTCAATCCTGTTTCCGGAGGATGAGTTACAGTATTCGATTCGTCTGACGGTTTCGGCTGCGGCATCCGAGGAGGCCTTTGGCGGCTTCGGTCTTCAGGCGGATTCGTCCGGGGCGCTGAATGTCTTTGTCGGCAGGGATACGCTTGCCGAATGGATTGGCCAGTCGGGCCGGGTGAATGTTCTGCTTTTTGGAGAGGGGGCGGATACCGCATCGGTGCGGGAAGCGCTGCGGACGTCGTTTCAGCCGGAGGACCTGGGGCTGGAACTGCGCCGTATTGAGGATCTGGGCTTTCTTGAGGTTCGAAGCCGAAACGTCTTTCTCAGGGAATCGATTGCCGAGGGTCTGATGAGCGTCGATCCGCAGGCGCTGGGGGTTCTTACGTACTTTGTCAATGAGATTGCCAGGGGGGATCGCCGGACGCCGTATTCGATGGTTTCGTCTATCGGTTCGGCGGATCTGCGGTCGGAGAATCTCTTTAATCTTCTGGCCGATGATGAGATTATTCTGAATGAATGGCTGGCTGACGATCTGAAGGCCGATGCGGGCGATACCGTGACGCTGCGGTACTTTGTGCCCGGTTCGAAAACCGGCGAACTGGTCGAACAGACCGAATCGTTTCGCGTCCACTCGGTGATGCCGATGATGGGGCTGGGGGCCGACCCGACGCTGATGCCCGAATTTCCGTCTTTGGCGGAGGCCGATCACTGCCGTGACTGGGAGCCGGGCATCCCGATTGACCTGAGCCGGATTCGGCCCAGGGATGAGGCCTATTGGGACAAGTACCGCGGCTCGCCCAAGGCGTTTGTCTCGCTGCCTGCGGCGCAGCGGCTGTGGGCCGGGCGCTTCGGCAACCTGACGGCGGTGCGCTATGGGCAGATGGGCGAGGGGCGATTGATTGAAGCGTTGCGGCAGGCGATGGAGCCGTCGGCCGCGGGACTGGTTATCGATGACATCCGGTCGCGGGGGCAGAAGGCGGCGGAGGGCATGACGGATTTTGGAGCCCTGTTTGCGGGGCTGAGTATGTTTCTGGTTGGCTCGGCGCTGGTATTGACGGCGATGATTTTTCATTTTGGGATTGAGCGGCAGGCCGATCAGATTGGTCTGTTTAAGGCCGTGGGCTTGAGCGGGCGGCGGATTGGTCTGATGTACCTGGGGCAGGGGGGTGTGCTGGCGACGGCGGGGGCAGTGCTTGGCACCGGGCTGGGTGTGGTGTATACGCGGCTGCTGCTTGCAGGGCTGACGGGTTTGTGGTCGGGGGCGGTGGCGGGAACGGCTGTGGCGTTTCATATTCGCGTCTCCACGCTGTTTGTCGGGGGAGCGATTGGGCTGGCTGCTTCGCTGATTTCGATGGGATTGGGGCTGCGCGGTTTGCTGAAGCGTTCGGCGGCGGGGCTGCTGAGCGGGGGGGCGGTTTGGAGCGGGAGCGGCCGGGCCGGGCGGGGCAGTCTGGCGGCGGCGGTTTTGCTGTTTGTATTGGGCGCCGGGTTGGTGGGGTGGTCTCTGCTGTCCGGTCGGGATGAGGCGACGGCGGTGTTTTTTATAGCCGGGCTGCTGCTTCTTGGGGGGGTGATCTGCCTGGGCCGGTATGTGTTTGGGCGGCCGGCCGGGAACGCTTCGGGCAAGCAGGCCCGGACGATTTTTTACCTGGCCCGGCGGAATCTGTCTCGCCGGCCGGGTCGGTCTCTGGCCGTGTTGACGACGATGGCCTGCGGGGTGTTTTTGGTGACGGCGGTGGGGCTCAACCGCAAGACCGCCGGGGAGGATGTGACTGAGCGGCAGAGCGGGACCGGCGGGTTTGTGCTGATGGCTGAAAGCGGACTGCCGGTATTGCGGGATCTGAATGATCCGGCGTATCGCAGGGAACTGGGCCTGGATGCGGCGTCGCTCGGATCGTTTGCGGTGGTGCCGCTTCGTGTGCGGGAGGGGGAGGACGCCGGGTGTCTGAACCTGAGCCGTGCGCAGCAGCCGCGGCTGCTGGGCGTTCGGCCGGAGGCGCTGGCTGAGCGGGGGGCGTTCGCGTTTGGAAAGGTTTTGAAGGACGCGGTCCAGTCCGGGCAAAGCGGATGGGAACTGCTGGAGGCCGACCTGGGTGCGGATGTGGTGGCGGCGATTGGCGACGCGGCGACAGTTCGCTGGGGGCTGGGGCTGGATGTCGGCGATACGATTCGGCAGCGGGATGAAGCGGGGCGGCCGTTTGAGATCCGGATCGCGGGGATTGTTCGGGAGTCCGTATTGCAGGGG
>JAHDQI010000276.1 GCA_018433925.1 Phycisphaerae bacterium
GGGTTCGTAACGCATTTGAATCAGCGACAGTTCGTAACGTTTTAATTTCTGAAGACATTTCCTCAAAATCGGAAGCCGCTCATCGTTGTTGGGCTGCTTGGTAAGGCAGTTGTCGCTCAAGACCTCAAGCAGGTCGTCCCGAAAGTAAAGCTTGTCTTTTTTTTGTGCTTTGTAGTAATTCAGAATCTGGTAATGAGCGATCTTCAGTGCCCACGCCGCGAAATTGGTCCCCTTTTCAAACTGGTCAAACTTGGACCAGAGCACCGCGGCCGTCTCTTGGATGATGTCATCAATATCGGACCAATTCGGAACCAGGGCTCGCACAAATCCATAAATCCGCCGTTCATTAGCCAGATAGAGCTTAATAAAAAGAGAATAATTCTCCGAATTCAAATTGTTCTGCTCATCAAGCATAAACACCTGATTCTAAAAAATTAGGAATCGTTTAGACATCCTTGGATATAGATATTTTTGGTTTCTTTCACAAAAAAAATTAAAAAAATTTGCATATCTCCTATATTAACACAAAAAATACAAATAAAGAAAAGTACATCATGTATATCCTATATATTTCCTGAAATTTTTCATAAATAAGCAAAAAAGTCAGTCAAAATGTGTTTTTTTGTCTATATCCCATTTGAGAAATAAGCATCGAAACGGTCTTTCGAATCGGGGGGAGTGGTGCCTTGCTCGATTTTATAACAGATTGATTGACAAGCAGTTATGATTCATCAGCTTAGTGCTTATGCAGTTAATGGATATCATAAGTCTTTATCTTGGCTGTGGGTTGAACAAAACGCTCAGTAAATGTATAATAGAGAGGTCGGTTTTTTCTATGAGGGGAACAATATAAGAGTTGAGACAATAGGCCAATTGTTAAAAGGTTACCTGATTTTCTAATTAATTTCATCTATGGAGCGGGGTGTTGCTATGAAACATAACTTGCCGTCTAAGTTAATCCAGGTCTTTTTTGTTCTATTTATGTTTGGCGGTATCATTCAGGCCGCTCGTTACATGGAAGATCTGGATCGGGCGGTCATTGCCGTCCGAAGTGGGTCTTCCAATTACATCGGCTGGCGGCTGCTCGGAACGGACCCGGCCGATATCGCCTTTAATATCTACCGCGATTCCGTCAAAATAAACAGCGCCCCGATTACCGGCTCCACCAATTATCTCGATGCCGGCGGGATTCTTACGAGCACCTACAGCATCGTCCCCGTCATTGGCGGCATTGAGCAGGCAGGGACCGAGTCCATCGGCGTTTGGGGACAGTCCTACCTTGAAATCCCCCTTCAGGTGCCGGCCGGGGTGACAACTCCGGATGGCGTAACCTGCACCTACAGCCCCAACGATTGCAGTGTCGGCGATCTGGACGGCGACGGCGAATATGAAATCATCCTCAAATGGGACCCCTCCAATTCGAGAGATAACGGTTCCCAGGATTTAGGATACAGCGGGAATGCCTATCTGGATGCGTACAAGTTAAACGGTACATTCCTGTGGCGGATCGATCTGGGCATTAACATCCGGGCCGGGGCCCATTATACCCAGTTCATGGTCTATGATCTGGACGGCGACGGACGGGCCGAAGTGGCCTGCAAAACAGCGCCCTATACCGTAGACGGCCTCGGCAATTATGTCCTGATGCCCGGCGATACATTAGCCGATTACCGCAACAGCAGCGGCATGATTCTTGAGGGCCCGGAGTACCTGACCATCTTTGACGGACTGACCGGGGCGGAACTGGCCACCACCGCTTATGTGCCCCTTCGGGGCAGCGTCTCGGCCTGGGGAGATTCCTACGGCAACGGGGTGGATCGCTTCCTGGCCGGCGTGGCCTATCTCGATGGCCAGCGCCCCAGTCTGGTCATGTGCCGCGGCTATTATACAAGAGCGGTGCTTGCGGCCTGGGACTGGCGAGAGGGACAGTTGTCGCTGCGCTGGGTCTTTGACAGTGATGACGGAACGCCCGGCAATCTCGATTATCGCGGACAGGGCAATCACAACCTGAGCATGGCCGACGTGGACGGCGACGGGTTTGACGAGATTGTTTACGGGTCCTGCACCATCGATCATGACGGAACCGGCCTGTATTCCACCGGCCTCGGACACGGCGACGCCCTGCATGTCTCGGACATGGACCCCGACCGTCCCGGCCTGGAGGTCTGGCAGTGCCATGAATCCTCCCCCTACGGCGCCTCCTTCCGCGATGCGGCCACGGGAGAGATTCTTTTCCGATACGAAGCAAGCAAAGATACCGGCCGTGCCTGCGCCGGTGATATTACCGCTTCCTACAGAGGGTATGAAGTCTGGGCCTCTTCAGGGGTGCCTCTGACGACCTGCACCGGGACAAACCTCGGCAGCCACTCGAATCCGATCAATTTTATGGTCTGGTGGGACGGCGATCTGCTGCGGGAATTTCTGGATGGCAATCAGGTCAGCAAGTACGGCATAGGCACACTGCTGACGGCAACCGACTGCTCATCTAATAACGGATCTAAATCTACCCCCTGTCTGTCGGCCGATATCCTGGGCGACTGGCGGGAAGAGATCATCTGGCGAACCAATGACAACAGCGCCCTGCGGATTTACACCACCACGACGGTCACCAGCCATCGGCTCTATACGCTCATGCACGATTCGCAGTATCGCACGGCAATCGCCTGGCAGAATGTGGCCTACAATCAGCCCCCGCATCCGAGTTTCTTCCTTGGCGACGGGATGGATGCTCCGCCCGTGCCGGATATTATTTTGGCGGGCAGCCCGTGGTTATACGGTGATTTTACAGGCGACCAAAAAGTCGATATCGAAGACCTGCCTTACTTTGCTGCCTTCTGGCTGGAGGACAATTGCGCCCTGACCGAAGACCTGGATCTGAATTTCGATTGCCTGATTAACTACTACGAGTTGGCCGCGTTTGCCGCCAACTGGACCGGTCCCGATACCACCCCGCCGGCGGCCCCGACGGGATTGGGGGCATGGCCCGGCAGCGGGGCGGTGTACCTGCGATGGCCCGGCAGCACCGAAAGCGATCTGGACGGATACAAAATCTACCGGTCCGAGACTTCCGGCAGCGGATACACTCGGCTCAACACAGAGGTCCTCAGCGATTCTGAATACATCGACGAGGATGCGGTCAACGGGACGACCTATTACTATGTGGTCACAGCCGTGGATCAAAGTTCCAATGAATCCGGCTATTCCGGAGAAGAAGCCGCAGCACCCGCCCCGGTCAACACCTTTACGATGCAGGAAAACGAGCCCGGCTTTGTTTTCTGTGACGGAACCATAGACAGCAATCACAGCGGATACACCGGCGCCGGCTTTGCCAATGTCGACAACCGAAGCGACAGTTATATCGAATGGTCGCTGTATGTGCCGCAGGCGGGAACCTATGATCTCCAGTGGCGGTTTGCCAACGGGTCGTCAACCAACCGCACCGCGACGGTCACCGTCGGCGGCACTGCGCAGGCGGCCAATCTCAGTTTCCCGGTCACCGGAGACTGGGATGTATGGGCCGTTTCTTCACAGATCAGCGTCAATCTGGCGCAGGGACAGAATGCCGTTCGCCTTGTTTCGGAAATCAGCGATGGACTGGCCAATATCGACTGGATGCAGGTGACGGGACCGTCCCCATGGCCGGGCCAATAGCAATAACCCGCATCAGAAAAATGCGTGCTCAAACAAACGGAGGACACGCCCCGGCCGGCAGATCCCCCCAATCGGCTCAGAAACGGGGTATCTTTTCGAAATCGACTCAGAACTTGAATATCCGCAAATCCTGTTGTATAATGAATCTGAAGTAAGGAATTTCTGGAGGCGAATTAGCGAGATTTGGAAAAAGTCAGAGACCAGCGAAAGGTCACGAAGGAACGGGCCGTCCTTGTCGGGGCGTATCTTCGCGGCAGGGACGGAGAGCATAAACAGGATAATCTGGCGGAGCTGACGGCGTTGACCGAAAGCGCCGGGGCGATGATCGCCGACCGTCTCCAGCAGCGGATCAACCGCGTCAATCCATCGACCTATATCGGCAAAGGCAAGGCCCAGGCCCTCTTCGAAAAGGTTCAGCAGGCACAGGCCAACGTGGTCATTTTCGATAACGATTTGACGCCCGGACAGATTCGTGAACTTGAAAAAATCGTCAAGGTCAAGGTGCTCGACCGCAGCGAATTGATCCTCGATATTTTCGCCACCCGCGCCCGAACCCGCCAGGCCAGGCTTCAGGTGGAGCTGGCCCAGCTCGAATACACCTATCCCCGCCTGACCCGGATGTGGTCTCATCTCGACAGCGTCGCCGGGGTCGGAGGCGGCACCTCGGCCGGCGCAGTCGGCGGGATCGGCACCCGCGGAACCGGCGAAAAGCAGCTCGAAATCGACCGCCGGCTCGTCAACAAACGCATCACCGATCTCAAGCGGGAACTGGCCGCAATCGACAAGCGAAAACTGCGCGAGATTGACGGCCGAAAGGAGTTTTTCAAAATCTGCCTGGTCGGCTATACCAACGCCGGAAAAAGCACCCTGATGAATGCCCTGACCGATGCCGGCGTAGTGGCGGAAAACCGCCTCTTTGCCACACTGGATACCCGAACGCGAAAGTGGCGTCTCGAAGGGGGGCTGGAGGTCCTTCTCAGCGACACCGTCGGTTTTGTCAGCAAGCTGCCTCACCACCTCGTGGCCTCCTTCAAGGCCACGCTCGAAGAAGCCGTCAACGCCGATCTCCTCCTGCATATCATAGACGCCTCCAGTCCCGATGTCTTTGAGCAGATCGAAAGCGTCAGAACGGTGCTCAGGGAAATCGGCTGCGGAAAGAAAGACGTCCTTCTCCTGCTCAACAAATGCGATGTCATTCATCACGGCGGCCTGTTCGAGTCCCTCCAGACGGTCTATCCGGAGGCCCTCTGTATCTCCGCCCGCTCCGGGCTCAATCTCAATGAACTCACTGAAAACATAGCCGACAAGGTCAGAGGGCAGGATGTGCATATCCGCCTGCGGTGCCGGATTGAAGAGGGCAAGCTCATCAGTTTTTTGCGGGCCCATGCTCTCCGGTTGCACGAACAATACGACGGCCGCTATGTCACAATCGAGACCCGGCTGGGAAAAAATCAGCTTGCCCAGCTAAGACACCTCGGCGCTGAGCACATTGAGATGCTGTAGCCGTTTCAGCCGCTCCCCTTTTTCCGCGGAGAATCCTTGAAAAACCACTCCCCGCATGGTTTACTGTCCTCATGTTTACGCAAGTGACCATTATTGGTGATGGGGCCATGGGCTGCGTCTGCGGGATGCTGCTGTGCCGCAACGGGGTTTCAGCAACACTGTGGGGGTATAATGCCGACCAACTGGCCGAATTCGCACGGGCCGGCGAAAATACAAGGTTCCTTCCGGGCTATCCCTTGCCCGCAGAGCTGAAGTTCGACGCCGATGACGGCCGGGCAATGGCACAGGCACGGCTTCTGGTTTCGGCGGTACCCTGTCAGTTTGTTCGGAATATCTGGTCTCGCCTCAAACCGCATGTACCGCCGGCTCTGCCCATCGTCAGTGTCACCAAGGGCATCGAAAACGGCACATTGCTGCGGCCGACGGAGGTGCTGCAGGAGGTGCTGGGCGCCGATCATCCCTGCGCGGCCCTCTCAGGCCCGACGATTGCCGATGAACTGATGCGGGGCATGCCGGCGACGGCGACGGCCGCCTGCCGGGAGACCGACTTGGCCTAACAGATACATGAAACCTTCACAAGCTCGACTTTTCGCGTCTACACCAATAACGATCTGGTGGGAGTCGAATTGGCCGGGGCCATGAAGAATGTCATTGCGATTGCCGCCGGAGCCATCGACGGCATCGGGGCCGGAGACAACGCCAAGGCGGCCCTGATTGCCCGCGGGCTGGCTGAGATCAAGCGGCTGGGAATGGCGATGGGAGCCCGCGAGTCTACCTTTGCCGGCCTCAGCGGACTGGGCGATCTTGTGACCACCTGCATTTCTCCCAAGGGACGCAACCGGTCCTTCGGGGAGCGGATCGGAAAAGGAATGACCGCTGCCCAGGCCGCCGGCACCACCCACAGTGTCATTGAAGGCGCCGCCACCTGCCGGTCGGTTGTCGAACTGGCCGCTCGATATGGCGTCGAGATGCCCATCACACAAGCGGTCTTTGACGTCATCGGCGGCCGGCTTGCCGTCAAAGAGGCCATTTTCAATCTCATGACCCGCTCCCTCAAGGCCGAATAAATCGCTCCGCAGGCCGTCCTTTCCCCCGGTTATTTTGGTTTGGGTCGAAATATATTATCGGATGCTTCCCCGGACGGTTTCCCCCTAAAAAAGATATTTTCCTCACCCTCTCTCTGCCAAAAAGGCAGGTTCTTTTTCGACCCCTTTTCTTGACAAGCATTCCTTCATTATCCTGCCTCTCTTTTATCGGACGTCTTTTATAAAAATCAGCTTAAGGGCCTCTTTTAAGCAGGATTGGAAATTATTATGTACACTTTAAACATGCCGTTTGATTTTCGGAGGTTATCTGATTTGCGACAGCCGCTAATGTCGGCCGCACAAGATGACGACGAATCAGGACGACTGACCGTGTCAATCGCTCCCGCCGAATCGGCGATTTGATGGGAGCGTTCAATGGAATGCGCCAGGGGTTTTGATATATGCTGAGTAAAAAGTATTGTCCGATCGGTGTGGATTTGGGAAGCGGATATCTGCGCATCGCCCAGTTGGGGATGAACGGACAAGGTCTGTTTCTCCATGCGGCCGGACTCGAAGCCAAGCCCGAGGAAATCCCGGCCGGCAGTCCTGACTGGCAGCGGTGGGCGGTGGAGGCCATTCGGAAAATCTTAAAACGAAACGCCTTCAAGGGCAAAAAAATCGTCACGGCCCTGCCTTCGGACGACCTGTTCATTGACCAGGTTCGAATCGCAAAGACCGCCGCCGCACAGGCCGAACAGGCCGCCTTTTCGAGGGTTCAGAAAAAACTGCCCTTCAAGGCCGAGGAAGGCGTTATCAAGTACGTCACGGCCGATCATCCGGACAGCAAGAGCAGCGATGTCGAAGTGCTCGTTCTGGCCGCGCCCCGCCGGGAGCTCGATCGGCACCTGGCGATTTATGAAAAAGCCGGACTCGAAATCGGAGGCATCAGCGTCTGGCCCTTTGCGATGATCAACAGCTACAGCCGCTTCTTCTGCCGACGAAAAAATGAGCAGGAACGCGTCTCGATTCTTCTCGATATCGGGACCAATCATTGCAATGTCGTCATCTGCCGCGGCACGCAGCTTCTCTTTGCGCGGGTCATTCCCTTTGGATTCGTTCAGATTCTTCAGGCCGAAACCGTCCATCGGATGATCGCCGAAATCGATGCCTGCACACGGTATTACGAAACCATGCCCGGCAGCAAACCGATTGAACGCCTGGTCTTCCTGGCCGGCAGCGGTGTCGATCGCCTCGTCTGCGACAAAGTCGCCGAACTGGCTCAGCGAATGCAGATCGGGGCACAGATCGGCGATGTGCTCAGCGCCGTCCGCGTGGATCCCCAGCAGCAGAAATGTGTCATCGACCGGCGAAACTGCAGGGTGGACTGGGCGATGGCGTTTGGACTCAGTTTGGACGGATTAAAAACGTAAGAGTCGATGGAAAATCAATCAGAAAGCGGATTGCATTATGGCAACGATTAACTTTGTTCCGAATGATTATATCCAGCAGCGGCAATCTAACCGGGCCAACTCCCTGTACCTGATCCTGCTGGTCGCGGTGCTCTCAGGAATCGGGGTCACCTTCTCCGTCCTCAAAATGAGGCAGCGATCGGTCCAGGGGGAACTGACCTCCCTGACCAGGCAGTTGAATCAGGCCAAGGAACAGATTGCCAAGCTCGAAGAGCTCAAGGCCAAAAACAACACCCGCATGAAAGTGATGATGATGACGGCCACGCTCATTGAGCCGATGCCCCGCAGCATCTTGCTGGCCTGCCTGACCAATAACCTGCCCAACGGCGTCTCGCTGACCACGCTTGAAATGAGCGAAAAAGACAAGCCCAGAGTCGCCACGCCGGTGCAGGCCAAAACCGCCGGGAAAAAGACGGCCTATCAGAAAAACGCAAAGCCGGCCGCCGCAGAAACGTCCGCGGCGCCGCAGGAACCCGACGTGCTGCTCGAACTCAAAGGGCTTGCGCCCAGCGATATTGAAGTGGCCAGCTACATCGCCAACCTGGCCGGTTCCGTCCTGCTGGACCAGGTCCAGTTGGTCCAGAGCGGGGAGTGTGATGTGGAGGGCATTAAGTTTCGGGAATTTCGGCTGACGGCCCGGATTCGGTCCGAGCTCAAGCTGACCCGGAAAGATATTGAAGCGATCCGAAACAAACGAAACGAGACGATCTGACCGAAAGGACGGCTCATGAACAGCGGACTTAGACATATTATCTTTTTTGTGCTGATCATTGCCATGGCGTACATCTCGTATGCCTATATGATCAAGCCGGCCAATGAGCATTTAACCCGGCAGCGTATGCAGATGGAGGCCAGCCGGTCCAAACTGACCGAGCTCGAGCGCGCCACCGCCGCCTCCGAGGACCTCAGTCTGAACCTCGAACAGATGGAACAGACCATCAAGGAGTTTGAGAACAAGCTGCCCCCCAGCAATGAAATTCATACCGTGCTCGAAAATGTCACCCTCATCGCTCAGCGGCACGGCCTGATCCCCAAGATGATCCGAACCCTCAAAACCACCAGCAACCAGGGCTATATCGAGCAGCCCCTCGAAATGGAGCTGCACGGAAATTTCAATTCCTATTATGCCTTTTTGCTGGAGCTCGAACAGATGGACCGGATTACGAAAATCCGGCAGCTTGAATTAAAGAAAAAGTCCAAGCTCGAAGGACAGACCGAAGCGAAATTTGTGGTCAGCATCTTCTTTCAGAATTCAAAGGTCTGATCCAATGCGGCCGCTTATAGAAAAACCGGAAAATAGGAGTATACGACATGCTTTCATACTTGCGTGATGCCAATCAGACGCCGGCCTCGGCCCAGATGCAAAACGGCGACGAGCAGACTCCCGAACAGGCCGGTTCGGCGCAGGATCGGGATTATCTAAAGCCCGCTTCACACGCCAAAAACGCCAAACAGGGAACCATCATCCTGGCAATCTTGTTTTTGGCCGGGGGGGCGGCGGTCTGGTGGATGATTACCAAATCCGGACTGTCCTCCGCCCAGGGGGCCTCCGAAGAGGAAACCACTCAGATTGATCAGGCCCTCGCTCAACTGATCAGTTTTCAAAAGCAGATGAACAGCCAGATGGATACCGTCTCCGGACGGTTTACCCAGGCCTCCGAGCTGGGACAGATCACGGTGGCCGATCTGAAAAAAAATCCCTTCCGTCAGGAATGGACGCTCGATCAGCCGACCGAGGATTTGTCGGCGGCCCAGAGTCTGATGAAGAAGGAGGAAATGCAGCGAAAAGCAGCCCAGCTTCAGTTATGGAGCATTACGAATCGTCCTGAAAATCCCTGCTGCATGATTCAGGATAAAGTGCTGTACGTCGGCGATACGATGGCCGGCTTCACGGTGCAGGAGATTCACCCCAATCGGGTGGTTCTCGTGTATGAAGAGATCACGGTTGAATTGAAGATGCAATAATGAAGCGATTGTTCGGCAAACAAAAAGCCGCCGAAACGGTGGCCCTCCAGGACCTCGAGGACGATGGCGGCCAGTTGGAACTGGCTCCCGGCCTTCGCAACCTGTACTGCCCGGAGCCCAAGGCGCGTGTTCAGGTACGCGACCTGGCCGAGGTGCTGGCCGAAATGAAGGCCCTCACCCCCGACCAGCTCAGCCAGATTCGCGCCGAGCAGGGCCGGGGCGAAGAGGTCGAAAAACTGGTCAAAAAGACCGGCTTGTCCACCGAGCAGATTCTGCAGGCCAAGGCCCGCCTCTACGGCTATGAATACCGCGCCATCGAACCGGCGGACGTAGACAGGGAGGCCTTCCGCAAACTGGAACTGGCGTACATCCGGTCGAACCACGTCCTGCCCGTCAGCGAGCAGGACGGCGCCCTCGTCGTGGCCACCAGCGACCCGGCCAATGTCTTCGGCATCGACGATGTCAAACGCCATACCGGCATGAACGTCGGGGTGATTGTCTGCACGCCCGAAGCGATTGAGGCCGTCTGCGATGCCTTTGATGAGAGCAAGTTCGATTACAATGTCGATGAGATCATGAGCGACATGGATGAAATCGAGCTGATCCAGGAAACCGAAGAGGACATCGAAGACCTCGAAAAAAGCGCCGGCGAATCGCCCGTCATCAAATTCGTCAATTACCTGCTCAGCAACGCCCTCCACGAGGGCGCCAGCGATATTCACATCGAACCGAAGGAAAAATACACCAAAATCCGCTATCGAATCGACGGGGTGCTCTTTGAAACCAAGCAGGCCCCCGCCAAGATGCACGCGGCCATTGTCTCGCGTCTGAAGATTATGTCCAACCTGGACATTTCCGAACGCCGCGTGCCCCAGGACGGCAAGATCGCCGTGATTATGGGCGGCCGCGGGGTGGACCTGCGCGTCTCGGTGCTGCCGACCAGCCACGGCGAAAAGGTGGTCATCCGCCTGCTCGACAGCAAAAGCATCATGCTCGGGCTCGACCAGTCGGGTATGGAACCCCGCGTCCTCGAGGCCTTTCAGGAGCAGATCGCGCTGCCTCACGGAATCCTCCTGGTCACCGGGCCGACCGGAAGCGGGAAAAGCACCACGCTCTATTCGGCCCTCGCCCAGATGGACAGCGAGCGGCTCAATGTCTCCACGGTCGAGGACCCCGTGGAATACAATTTGGAATACTGCAATCAGGTACAGGTCAATGAGCGGGCCGGGCTGACCTTTGCCTCCGCCCTCCGCAGTCTCCTGCGGCAGGACCCCGACATCATTATGATCGGCGAAATCCGCGACCAGGAAACCGCCCGCATTGCCGTGCAGGCCGCCCTGACCGGCCACCTGGTCCTCTCAACCCTCCATACCAACGATGCCCCCAGCAGTGTCTCCCGGCTGGTCAATATCGGAATCGAACCCTACCTCATCGCCGCCTCCCTGAACGGAATTCTCGCCCAGCGGCTGGTTCGCCGGATTTGCGACCACTGCAAAGAGACCTGCAAAGCCCCCGACACCATCCGAAAATACCTCGACCAGGCCTCCATCAAAAGCAATGAGCTGGTCCGCGGAAAGGGATGCGACAAATGCCGCAACAGCGGCTATGCCGGCCGGGCGGGGATTTTTGAACTGCTCGTAATCGACGAGGAATTTCGGCAGATCATCAATGAGGATTCGTCGGTCAACAGCATGCGGCGGACCTTTACCCGAAGCGGATGGCCCTGCTTGTTTGATGACGGTCTGCAGAAGGTCAAGAAAGGGATTACAACCGTAGAAGAAGTGCTGCGGGTCACGGAGGTTTCCGGCGGGGAGGAACCCGTCTGTCAGCCCGAGGAGGCCGAAACCAAAAACGCCCCCGCGCCTCGAAAAAAAAGTGAGAAAACCAGGAGAAAAGAATGATACATGTCAAGGATATGCTGGCGATGGCCATTGAGGCGGGCGCCTCGGACGTTCACATCAACACCCTGCTCCCGCCGGTCATGCGAATCAATACCGAGCTGATCGTGATGGACCTGCCCGAGGTCTCCAATGAGGATGCCGCCGAGCTGGTCATCCAGATGGTCGGCGAAGCCAAATACAAAAAATTCGAGGAAAAACGAGACCTGGATTTCTCCACCATGATTGACGACGGAAGCCGTTTCCGCGTCAACGCCCATTACCAGAAAGAAACCATCGCGATCTCCTTCCGTGCCATCTCCAACCAGGTGCCGGACCTCGAGTCGCTGCACCTGCCCGAGATTGTCAGGGAACTGACCGACCTGCCCCGCGGTCTGGTGGTTGTCACCGGGCACACCGGGTCGGGAAAAAGCACCTCGCTCGCTTCGATGATCGGCGTCATCAACAAGAAATACAAAAAACGCATCATTACCCTCGAAGACCCCGTCGAATACTTGCTCGACAATCAATCCTGCATGATCGAGCAGCGCGAAATCGGATCGGACTGTCCGACGTTTGCCTCCGGTCTGCGTCATGCCCTTCGGCAGGACCCCGATATCATCCTCGTCGGTGAAATGCGAGACCTCGAAACCACCAGTTCGACCATCACCGCCGCCGAAACCGGTCACCTCGTCCTCTCGACCCTGCACACCGTCAATGCCTCCCAGACCGTCGAGCGTATTATCGATATCTACCCGGCCAGCCAGCAGAACCAGATCCGCGCCATGCTGGCCAACACCCTTCAGGCCGTCATCTCCCAGACCCTGTTTCGCCGCGTCGACAGGCCCGGCATGGTGCCCTGCTGCGAAATCCTCTTGTGCACCTCCGCCGTGAGAAACTGCATCCGCGAAAACCGCATTTATGAAATCCCCAACATCATCGAAACATCCCGCCGCCTCGGGATGCAGAGCATGGATTACAGCATTCAGCAGAATTACATGGCCGGATTCCTCGATCGGGAAGAGGCCATTGTCCGATCCAGCAATCCCGGCAAAATGGAAAAAACACTGCCGGCCAAACCCGCCCCCGAGGCCGCCCAGGTCGAAAAAGCCAAAGCCCGGTCCTGAGGGAAAGGAGAAACTCATGAGTATTCTTGAAAAACTCGGAACCCAGGCATCACGAAGCCAGCGCATGGAACAGATCACATCGGCGCCGACGCCGGCCGCACGAAAGGGCCAGTTCCGCGTCGAATTCGGGCCCAACCGAAAAGATATCCTCAATTTCACCAACCAGCTTGCCGTCATGCTCCGCGCGGGAATCAGTCTCCAGGATGCCCTCGAGTCCATCGGCTCGCAAATACAAAAACTGAAATTCCGCACCATCGTCATGGATCTCAAAAATCAGATCGAGGGCGGAAAAAGCTTTTCCCAGGCCCTCAGCGAGCATCCCGATGTCTTCAACAACCTGTATATCAATATGGTCGCCGCCGCCGAAATCTCCGGCTCCATGAGCTCCATGCTCCAGCAGCTTTCCGAATACCTCGACCAGGAAGCCGAGACACGCAGCCAGGTCATCAGCGCCATGATTTATCCCATCATCATTGCCGTCATGGCCGTCACCTGCGTAACCTTCCTCCTGACCTTCGTATTGCCCCGCTTTTTGGTCGTCTTCGAGGGCAAGGAACATCTCCTGCCGACCCCGACCAAAATCATCATGGCCATGAGCATGTCAATCCGAACCTACTGGTTTATTATCTTTCCGGCAATCGGAGGCCTGTTCCTCGGTTTCTGGTTCCTGACCCGAAAAACCCAGGCCGGAAAATACTGGTGGGATGTGGCCAAGCTCAAAATCCCGCTGCTCAAGACCCTCTGCCGCAGCTTGTACATCACCCGCAGCATGCACACTATGGGCGTGCTGACCAACGCGGGCGTGCCCATTCTCGATACCCTGTCCATTACCTCGCAAATCACCGGCAACGCGCTCTACGAAAATCCGAGGAAGGGCGTTTTCGAAGAAGTCCGGCAGGGCAAACAAATTGCCGCCAGTCTCAGCCAGTACACGCTCATGCCCGGCAATGTCATGCAGATGATCCAGTCCGGTGAGGAATCCGGCACCCTCGGCGATGTCCTCAACGACATCTCTCAGTTTTACGCCAGGGAGCTGCGCACCGTCATCAAAACCGTCACCAGCATGATCGAACCCATCATGATCGTGGTCATGGGTGTGCTGGTCGGCTTTATCGCCATGAGTATCATTCTGCCTATTTTCAAGATGTCCAGTGTGGTCACAAGCGGCTAACGATGGAGAAAAGACCATGAAAAAACCAAACACACTAAAAACCGAGGGATTTACCCTCCTTGAGTCCCTGTTCGCGGTGATGCTGATCGGGCTGGCCATTGCCTCGCTCGTGGCCACCAGCGGCGCCTTCACCATGAAAAACGCGGCCGGCGTGGACCTGTCCACCGCCGAATTCCTCATCGAGGAAGTCCGCGAATGGACCGTCCAGCAGACCTTTGACACCCTCGAGGCCCTCCCGGACCAGTCCTTCAATCCGCCGCTGGATATGAGCGGAGCGGCCCTGAATGATTTTTCCGCGTTCACCCAGCAGATCAACGTCGATCATGTGCTGGCCTCCGATCTGGGCCAGGTCGATTCAACCGGAACCAGTGATTTCCTGAGAGTCACGGTATCCATCACCAAAAACGGCCGGCCGATCAGCTCGGCCAGTTGGATACGCGCCCGGCTCTAAATGTTGGGGAGATTCATAATGCATAACAAACACAAAAAAAACGGCTTTACCCTGGTCGAAGTCCTGCTGGCGATGGTGATTCTGGCCGTGCTGATGACGGCCGTGGCCGTGGCCTTCGATGCCTCCATGAAAAACTACAAGGAAAACGAAGCCATTGCCAAAACCATGAACACGGCACGCGCGGCCCTGATGCGGATTACCAACGACGTCCGCACGGCCCAGGCCGTGGCCCTGCTCGGAACCGGCACAGACGATGATCCCCTGGACCTGTCCGAGTGCAGTCTGATCACCGCCGACGGCCAAAACCTCACCTATCGTTTCGACGCCGGCACGAACACCCTCTATCTGGACAACAACACAAACAGCGAAAGTTATCTCCTCTGCAAATATGTAACGGCGATGACCTTTAATCGGCCCAATCCCGTCCGAAACGTGCAGATTGCCATGACGGTCACCGACCAGCAGGGCCAGTTATCCCGCAAACTCGTCGCCGCGGCCGTCGTCCGCCGAAATTTATAACCGTCCGCCTTTCCCGGCCTGCGATCCCGGCCTTGGCCGCGTCCAGATTGCGAAATCAGGACCGTCCAGCGCGGCCTCCCAGCCCTCTTCGGGAGGATTCCAGGCCCCCGGTCCGATCTTCACCGCCGTCGCTTCATCGATCACGGCCGCGTACAAATCTTCAGCCCCCGCCAGGATGTTCACCGCGCTGGCCGCGCCGATCCCCATTCGTTTTCGAATCTCGATCAATCGCCCAATTGTCTGCCGAACCGGCTCCTCCCAGTCAAAATAGTGCGGCCAGAAAACGCACGGCCGGCCCGGATGCGTCATCAGGTAGGCATACCCCATCAAAACATGCTCCGTCGGAAACGGATCGTCATGATTGGCCGGCTCCGTATCGTGGCTGTCCAGGAACGTCACCGCCAAACCCGGCAGCAGCCCGATCAGCCCCGCCGGTTTCCCGTCAACCGTCTTGAGCAGCGCAAAATTCTTCTCTTCAACCGCTCGCTTTAAAAAGCCCCGCGTGCTGAAATCAAACGCGCTGCTCCGGCCGTTTTTCCCGCCCCGGCCGGTGCCCTCGATCCAGTCGGCAATTTCCCGCGGTTCGCTGCCCGTGTACTCCCCAATCGAAACACTCGGCCCGGTCGCTTCATTGTACTGCCCGACAAACGCCGGATCAAACCCCCGCGCATAATCCCACCGCCACCCCGCAAAGCCGATCTCTTCTTTCAGCCATCTCAGCCAGCCAACGACCGCCGTCTGCACATGCGGATTGTGATGGTCCAGGTCGCGCCCGCCGTCAAACTGCTCCCCCGAGTCCGCTTGGCCCGCAGGCCTCCCCCCGTTCTTTTTCCACTCGTCCTCGGACACAACCGCTTTCCGGTTGGCCTCTGCGATGTCCGACGGATCGGTCGTGCCTTCCGGCGCAAAATCCGGATTGTGAAAATCCGCCCAGTCATGCAGACCGCACCGGTGGTTAACCACAATATCGGCAATCGCCTCCGCCGGATGCAGCGAACGGATGGCATCGATCAGTTCCTCCCGGCTCCCGTACCGGCTGTCTGCGTTATACCACTCCGTAGGCAGATACCCGTGCGGATCGGCCGACACGGCCGGCGGGGGAAACCAGACGGCCTCAAAGCCCCCCTCACGGATCACAGGCGACAGCTCCTTGATAATCCGGTACCAACTGTGCTCATGCGACCGCCAGTGAAACCCCTGCAGGAGCACCCCCTCCGGCCGTCCCGCGTAATCCTTCCCTGAATGAAAGTGATTATCCGACATACATGACACCTTTTTACTTGTTTTGGGCGTTAGCAATCAGCAATAGTCTCCCAAATCCGCCCCCAAAGTCAACCCCCAGAAAAACACCGTTTTTTCACCCTCACTCAGGCCCTTCCCCCCCAAATCTCAGATTTCAGATTTCAGATCCCAGATTCCCCTTTCATCCCCCCAAACCCCCCCCCAATCACCCGAATCTAATCGGTTGGTACTAAGCCGTACTGCTCCATTTCACCGTGAACTTCCTGTATTTCCCGGTTTAGCTGCGTGATGTATTCATTCGCCACCTGATAGAATAAATCTTCGCCGACCTCAGTCAACTCGATCTGAAACACTCCTTTCTTGATCCGAGCGATTAGCCTATTGAATGCACTCTTAACATCGTTTGGCTTGTCCTCAGACATTGGAATCCTAATTGGATGCTCCTTGTCTTCAATGTTGATGAAGTGCTTTTCTTTATCCTGCACGACAGTCGCTTTAATCGTTTCCATAGATTTTTCCTCGTTCTCCAAATGCTTCTTCTCCGCCTTCAAGAGTTCTCATACTGACCTTCTTCCAGTCACGCTGATCACCTGCGTCTACGGGATTCACCAGATTGTTTGAGAAAGGGTTGCCGATATAGGTGCTATACCCTTCTTGACCGTGGCATCGGTAAATCGAACTGTAAGGAAGGGTTCGCACTGCAATATTCGCATCGTGCGTTGCAATGAATATCTTCTTGCCTGCACGCGCACGTTCCTTAATTAGCGGCACGATCACATCGTTAATGTATTCGTTACCCAAACTCCTCTCTGGCTCGTCCAGAATGTAGACATCTTTGTCTGTCCCGAGCTCCTTCTGTAACATGACCATCGAAGCCTCGCCACTCGATGGCGAGTATTGAACTCCGTCTAGCGCGAAATATCTCTTAAAAAGTAGCAGTTCGTAAACAGTTTTGATGTCTTTCACATCTTCGATTTCATTGAGTTCGGAAATGTGCGGAAACAAATCATCGGTATAGACGTATTTCACGATTTCTCGGACACAATTGATGAAATTCTTCTGTGTTCCCTTCTTTATCCTGTTTAAACTCGATAGCGAACTGTCTGTAATATTCCCAGTTTGGAATTTGAACTCTGTCCAGAATTCTAGCTCCCCTTTGTTCGATCCAAGGCTACCTACAAGCTCTTTGGACATCGGGATCTTTGTATAAACGTTCTTTACGATTTCAGCAGCGTTGACCTCGATCTTAATGCGATTTATCGCATAGTCGCGAAAACCTGTTGTAGTGGGTTTCGCTCGCGTCCCTGTCTTACGCTCTACCTCATTCCGGAACGTTTCGATTGCTGTATTCAAGAAACAAATCTCTTTCCAACCAGAAAAGCTGACCCATTTGCGATTGCTCAGCCGATCAAGCAATTCTGATAGGATTCGGGTAACCTGCTTATGATCTTCTTCATTGAGCTCCCTCTTTACGGAAGGATTATCAGAAAAAAATTTCAAGAATTGTGTTGTCTTTTCCTCAGCCTCGTTAACATTGACAAATTCACGTTTAGCTCCACTTTCTTCCTCCGGATCGATGTCTTTAAGAAGTATTTTCTTGGCGTTCCTATTCGTAGTTTTCACAGCAAAGTGGGCTACATACTTACTAAGGCTCGTAACATCAATCTCCCCGGCAGTGCGCAGAGCTTCAATCTCGTCGTTGCAATAATTGATCTCGTGATTGTTCAGATTGATCGCCAGGTCTTTGCCTTTCGTGTCAAAAATATCATCCAGCCGATCACTTGCTGACTCATAAACCCTCGCATCTATTCCTTTCTCTGTGTAATGTTTAGCAATAGCCTTTAGAATACGGCTTTTGCCCGTTCCCTTCGGTCCAAATACGACGTTGATATCGTCATATGCCCGGATTTTTAGAGTAGTGTCATCGTCGAATGGAATCAGGGTGAGATCCTCGGAAGTTTTTCTGTCGAGGACAGTATTGATTGTCGTCGGATCTTTTTCCAGTAGGAGACAGAATTGTTCGAAGCTATCGACTGGAAGCCGAAGATCCGGAAGCTCATGGGACAGCTCTTCATACTTTGCCCAATCATGTACATCAGAGCCATAAATCGAAGAGTGTCCATGTGAAATATAGATCCCCGCTGAGATTGAGTTGGTGACCTCTTTGATCACGCGGCCTGGATTCTTGGTTCCTGCCAACAGCTTCTCAAGGGTGTCGTCCGAGAGGTTCGGCTTCTTCTGCTTGTAGTGGGCTACGTAGACTGGCTTAAAAGAATCGAACTTCTCCAGAACCTCAGTAATTGTTGCTGTGAAGCTGTCAGGACTGGAGTCTTTGGTGAGCTCATCTATTGTCTCAGAAAAAAGCTTTGCCTGTTTCGGAGAAACAATCACAAGCAAATGCCCCTTCAATCCTGACTCATGGATATCGAGTTCGATTCCAGGCCAGACTTGCGCTTCTTCGCCCAGGCTGGCTTCGATTGCTTTGTACTGATTTAGGTCGAAAACATTGTGATTGGTAATTGCAATGATTTTGACTTCCGTAGAAAGAATCGCTTTACGGAAATTCTCTGGAGATATCTCTCTTGTGGGAGCGTCGCCTGACTTACACTTTTTTGTATGTGTATGGATGTCGATTTTCATTTTCGCTAGAAATCCTATAGCAAAGGGATCTTATATATTTTTTCTTTCTCATTTTTCCGATTCTTTCGCATTTTCAAAAACACAAAATCCCAATTCAAGATTCTCTCCTCACCCCTCCTTCCTTCCAATAATAAGAACGCTGTTTTAAACATTCGGCCGGCAAGCATCTTTTCGCTTGCGAGGAAGGAAGGGACCTGCCGCACAGAAGTTTTACTTCGAGCA
>JAHDQI010000323.1 GCA_018433925.1 Phycisphaerae bacterium
ATTCCGATTGAACGCTTTTCCACCAAACGCGTTTCACCGGCCCGTTTGCCCCGTACATACGTCAGGTATTTTTCCCCGGCCCGCATAATCACATACGGAATAATCTGCTTAAAACCCGGATTCTGTTCCGCCTCGGCCCGAAGCAGATACCGCCCCGCCCCCGGCGCAAACAGAGCCGCAATATACCGGTCCGCTTCCGGCATAACCCCCTGAAACATCCCCACGCGTTCCACCAGATTTCGTTCCACCACCAGTACCTGTTCGTCCTGCGCCATAAGCACTCCTGATAAAATCTCATTGAGGCCGAAGTGTAGTCCACCCGTCCGTCCCTGTCAATCATTCCGTAGCGAAACGGCCCTTCCTGATATTCCGGACCTTGAATTGGGTCACGATAAACAAGAGAATGATTGGCCGGTTTAATTTCAGATTTTATCGGGAATCTTCTGAACACCAACCCGGTTACGTGATAGAATAGAAAGGTACCCTCCGATCGGAAACAAGACGGTCGGCAAAAAAGAAAATATGACGTGGTCAATACGGCCCGGCTCACTTTGATCAATTGGGACAAAGAAGTGGTAGAAAAATGAATGGATCCGTTTGTATACGCAGGGTTTCTGCATAAACGGATGAATTCGTATTTCCCCTTGCTGACAAACGGTCCATTTCCCGGTTCCCTCACGAGGCGCCCTCCCGCACTTGGCTCAGGAAGCGATGTTCTTCGCACAGGAAAGGAGAAAAACCATGAATGTATTACTTGTCAACCCCCAGGTGCCGGATACCTTCTGGAGTTTGAAAAATGCCCTCAAGTTCGTGTCCAAAAAAGCGATTCTCCCCCCGATGGGTCTGCTTACGATCGCCTCGCTGCTGCCCAAAGAATGGCCGGTTCGGCTGGTCGATACGGCCGTCCGCCCCCTGCGCGATCGGGATATTCAATGGGCCGACATCGTCCTGTTGACGGCCATGTTTATTCAAAAAAAATCCGCCGACCAGATTATTGCCCGCTGCCAGCAGCAGGGCAAAAAGGTGGCCGTCGGGGGCCCTCTCTTTACGAGTATTCCTGAATTGTATACCCATGTCGATCACCTGATCCTCAAAGAAGGCGAGATCACCCTGCCGATGTTTCTAAACGATCTGCAAAACGGCTCCCCGCGAAAGGTCTATACCACCCACGACAAAGCCGACCTGCAAACCACCCCGCTGCCGCGATGGGATCTGGTCAAAATGAAGCATTACGGCGCCATGGGAATCCAGTACTCCCGCGGATGCCCGTTTGACTGCGATTTCTGCGATGTGACCACCCTCTTCGGCCGCCGGATTCGAACCAAGTCCATCGAACAGGTCCTGGCCGAGTTGGACCACATCTACGCGACCGGCTGGCGGCACGAAGTTTTCTTCGTCGATGATAATTTGATCGGCAATACAGCACGGATCAAAACCCACCTGCTGCCGGCTGTCATCAAATGGATGGAGGAAAAACAGTATCCCTTTACCTTCAACACCCAGGCCTCCATCAACCTGGCTGACGATGAAGAACTCATGGAGTTGATGGTCAAAGCCGGCTTCGACTGTGTTTTCGTCGGCATCGAAACCCCCAACCAGGAAAGTTTGAGTGAATGCAACAAGGTCCAGAACCGCGGCCGCGATCTGCTGGCCTGTGTGCAGAAAATCCAGCGCTTCGGCCTGCAGGTCCAGGGCGGTTTCATCCTCGGGTTCGATCACGACGACGCTTCGATTTTCGATTCGGTCATCCAGTTCATCCAGCACAGCGGCATCGTCATGGCCATGGTCGGCCTGCTCAATGCCCCCCGCGGAACCAAACTCTTCCAGCGACTGATGAAAGAACAGAGACTCCTGAACGTCTCCACCGGAGACAACACCGACTGCACCATTAATTTTATCCCGCAAATGGGCAAAGAAAACCTGATCCGCGGATACAAAAAAGTGCTGGATACTATTTACTCCCAGCGACATTACTGCCGGCGCATCCGGAGCTTTCTCAAAAATTATCGCCTGCCCTCATCCAAAAAATTTCGACCAAACCTCCGCGAAATCGGGGCGTTTTTAAAATCAATCTGGCACATCGGCATCCTCAGCCGGGGACAAATTCATTACTGGAAACTGATTTTCTGGTCCCTCCAAAATCCCCAGTATTTCCGCATGACCGTCAGGTTCTCCATCTACGGCTATCATTTCCGGAAGATTTTTAAAAACCTGCAGCGGCAGATTAACCGGGCCGCGGGAAATTCGGATGCGTCATTCTCCACCGTGCCCGCCGCGGTGCTTTCGGCAGAAAAATAGCGGAATCGGCAACGGCGGCGCCAAACTGGCCCGGCCGCGGAGGGATATCGCAGACCTGGCCGAACTGGCCGCCCGAGGACTGTAAAAGGCCGGCTTACTTGGCCAGCAGTTTTCGCAGGACCGCTATCAGCGTCCTCGGTTCCAGGTAAGCTTTTTCCATCCGCAAGTGAACGGTGGCCGGATCGGGAATCGCCACGCGGCCGGGAGCCCGGGCAAACAAATCCGCCGTCCTGGCCCCCTCCGGAAACTTGAAGATCAGGTCCGGCCCGTGCAGCACCAGACTTCGGATCTCCCTGCGATCCGCCAAAACGCGGATCTCCGCCAGGTCCAGCAGCGTCTCGACCTTCGGCGGAACCGGCCCGAACAGATCACGCAGCTCCTCGACCAAAGACTTGAGATCATCGCCCGTCCGGGCCTGCGCAATCCGCCGGTACACATCCATCCGCTGCCGGTCCGAGGGAATGTAGCTCTTGGGAATCGTCGCCGTAAAGCCCAGGTCAACCACCGTCGAAGGCGGCGCCGCAATCGGCTCGTTCTTCAGCTTGCCCACCGCCTCCGTCAGCAGCCGACAGTACATCTCATACCCGACGGTATGAATATGACCCGACTGCTCAGGCCCCAAAATATTACCCGTCCCGCGAATTTCCAGGTCGCGAAGGGCAATCCGAAACCCCGCCCCGAGCTGCGAAAATTCCTCGATGGCCTTCAGCCGGCGGCCCGCGATCGGGCTGATCGAGCGGTCCTTCGGAAGCAGCATATACGCATACGCCCGGTGCTTGTACCGCCCGACACGGCCGCGAAGCTGATGAAGCTGGGCCAGCCCGAAACGGTCCGCGTCCGTCACGATCATCGTGTTGGCGTTGGGAATATCCAGCCCCGCCTCAATAATCGTCGAGCAGACCAGCACCTGCGTCTGCCCCGTCACAAACCGGATCATCGCCGCTTCCAGTTCGTGCTTGTGCATCTGCCCGTGTGCGATATCAATGCGAAGATTCGAATCCTTCAGCATCTGCTTGAGCCGAAAGGCCTCCTGCTCAATCGTCCGCACCCGGTTGTACAGGTAAAACACCTGCCCGTCCCGCGCCGCTTCAAAAAGAATCGCCTTGCGGATCTTCTCCGGATCGTAGCGGCAGACCTGCGTGACCACGCTGCGGCGGTCCAGCGGCGGCGTCGAAAGCGAGCTGATATCCCGCAGCCCCAGCAGCGACATGTGCAGCGTCCGCGGAATCGGAGTCGCCGTCATCGTCAAGATGTCCACATTCACACGAAACCGCTTGAGCCGCTCCTTGTGCTCCACACCAAACCGCTGCTCCTCATCAATAATCAACAGCCCCAGGTCCTTAAACCCCACATCGCCGCTCAGCAGACGATGGGTGCCGATGAGCACATCCAGTTTGCCCCCCCGGGCGTCCGAAATGATCTTTCGGGTCTCCTTCGGCGTCGTAAAGCGGTTCAGTACCGCGATATTCACGGGAAAATCCGCAAACCGCTCCGCAAACGTCCGCCCGTGCTGCACGCACAGCACCGTCGTCGGCACCAACACCGCTACCTGCTTGCCCGCCCCGATCGCCTTAAACGCCGCCCGCATCGCCAGCTCCGTCTTGCCGTAGCCCACGTCTCCGCACAGCAGCCGGTCCATCGGTTTGGACGCCGCCATATCCGCCTTGATATCTCCGGCCGCCGTAAGCTGATCGGGCGTCTCCTCGTATAAAAACGCCTGCTCAAATTCCTTCTGCCAGAGCGTATCGGGCCCGAATGAATACCCTCCCATCTTTTCCCGACGGGCCTGCACCTCCAGCAGCTCGGCCGCCAGTTCCTGCACATTCTGAGATACCCGCGCCTTCTGCTGTTCCCACTTCTTCGTGCCGATCTTCGAAAGCGGAGGACGCTTAGGCAGGGCTCCGACAAATTTGTGCATCAGGTGAATGTTCGTGGTGGGTACGTGAATCTTGACCTTGTCGGCGTATTCAAGCGTCAGGTATTCTTCAAAACCCGACCCCTTTTCCAGCATCTCAATGCCCACGTATTTGCCGATCCCGTACGAGACATGCACCACGATATCGCCCTTTTGCAGGTCGAGCAGACTGTCCACCGGCGAGGCCGTCCGGATCGAGCGAATCCGCCGCCGCACCGAATAACGGCCGAAAACCTCATGATGCGATATCACAATCACCCGCAGCGAGCGAATGATAAAACCCTGCTTGATAAACCCCAGCGGCAGATGAAACGAAGGGGGCAGCTCCGCATGGCTGTCTCTTAAAATCTCACGTGTCCGCTGAATCTCCGCGTGATTTTCGCAGTACAGATAAACCCTATGATCGGCCGCGCGATCCAGCAGCGCCTCCAGTGTCTGCTTGTGATCCTTCCACGCCTCGTGCATCTTGTGCTCAAACTCCTGCGCGCTGGTCACCTCCAGCCGCAGCGAATCGCCGCCGCCGAAGCGGCTGATCTCCACGCACACAAACGACCGCAGGGCCCGGTAAATCGCCTCAAACCGGTACAGGCCGCGCGGGTCGTCAATCCGCGAAAAGAAAACCTCCGAAACCTCTGCGATTTCCACCGGCTCCTCCAAAATCACCAGCGTATCCGGCGGCAGCAGGTGAACAAACTGTTCCGTGTCCGCAAGCCCCGTCCCCCCGGCCGGGGCGGCAATCTGAATCGACTCAAGTGACGGCCCCGAACGCTGGCTGTCCAGGTCAATCAGCCGAATGCTCTCCACCTCGTCCCCGAAAAACTCAATCCGCACCGGACGGACCTGCGAACAATCGCCCCCCCGGTCCGTCGTCATCACCGGCGCAAAGATATCCACAATCCCCCCCCGGCGGGCAAACTGACCCGGAATATCCACCCGGTCCGTTCGTTCAAAATGAAAATCAAACAGGCGGGCGGCAACGGCCTCCGGATCGATTGGCTGCCCCACCGAAAGCGAAAGACCCCGCCCCAGAAGATCCTCGATCTTAGGAACCGGCTGATGCAGCGCCTGGATGCAGGTAGTGATCAGAAACGGCTCTGCCCCCTGCCGGTCCCGACCCAGCGCCAGGTTCATCGCCAGCCGAAGCCGCTGGGCCCCGATCTCATCGGTCGCGTCCGGTTCCTCCTCGCCCCCCTCCCGCACGGGAAACGTCTCAATCGGACGCCCGCTGAAAACCTGCAAATCATCGCCCGCGTCATCGGCGTCGTCAATGTGCGGGCTGACCATCAAAATCGGCCGGTTCAGCTCCTTGTGCAGATGCGCCGCCAGCAGGCGCGCAAACGACCCCCACGTCCCCTCGACCGATACCGGCCGGTCGCCGGGCTGTGCCTTTCGCAGCGTCTCGACAAGCTGCGCAACTACGTTGTCTTGCTTCAAATCCATCGAAAACCGGCCCATCGACCCGCTCCGGCCGATCGGCCCGTCTTCGGGACCCAATCAAACTCCAAAACTGGTCCCCACCGCCTTCGCGGCCCGCACCAGTTCGCTGTTTTTCGGCACGGTCTTGATCTTGCCGGCAATTCGGCTCAGCGGCGTCGAACCCAAACGCCCGTCCTTCCAGACAACCAGATGATTGTTCACCCCCCGGACCAGCAGTTCCAGCGCATGATGCCCCAGTTGCGTCGCCAGCACTCGGTCAAACGGCGTCGGCGAACCGCCCCGCTGCACATGTCCCAGGTTCACCCCGCGGCACGAAATCCCCGTCGCCTCCGAAAGCTCATCGGCCAGTACCTCCGCGATGCCCCCCAGCCGAATCGGGTCCGGGCTGTCGGCCACTTCCTTGTGCACCACCATCTTCCCGCCCCGCGGCGCAGCGCTTTCGGCGGCCACAATAATCGAATACCGCCGCCCCTTTTGCGAACGCTTCTTCACATACGCCGCTACGCAGTCCAGCTCATACGGAATCTCCGGAATCAAAATCACATCTGACCCGCTGGCTACCCCCGCGTGCAGCGCAATCCACCCGGCGTACCGGCCCATCACCTCCATGATCATCACCCGGTGATGCGAGCTGGCCGTCGTATGCAGCTTGTCCAGCGCCTCGGTCGCCGTGTTCACCGCCGTATGAAATCCAAACGTCATATCCGTCCCGTAAATGTCGTTATCAATCGTCTTGGGAACCCCCATCACAACCAGCCCCTTCTTCGCAAACGCCGCCGCCGACACCATCGTCCCGTCCCCCCCGATGCAGATCAGCGCCTCAATCTCCCGCTTGCGAAGATTCTCCAGGCACTGATCCGACAGATCCCGCGGACGCGTGCCGGGCGAAACAAGATAAGAAAACGGGTTGGCCTTGTTCGACGAGCCGAGAATGGTCCCCCCCACCGTCAAAATCCCGCTGACATCGTCATAGCTCAGCGGCTCAATATGATCCTCGATCAATCCCTCGTACCCGTCGGCCACACCCCAGACCTTCATCTGATATTTCGCGATCGCCGTCTTGGCCACCGCCCGGATAACCGCGTTCAGCCCCGGACAGTCTCCGCCGCCGGTCAATACGGCAATCCGTTTGATTTTTTTCTTTGCCACAGTCAAATCCTTTCCTTGCAGGTGAGTAAACAGACAGTCACTCTACGCCCCGCACCGGCCGAATACAAGTTTTTTCCCGCCCCCTGAGAGCAGGGCCCTCTGCACGCTACAGATCGTGCGTCTCCAGCATCTGCCGCTCCCGCTGCGCAAAACGCGCCCGAAATACAAAAATCATCCACCCGAAAACCGCCAGCGTAATCGCCCCGCCCAGCAGAAACAGCCACCAGACATGCCGGGGCTGACCCAGCCAAAGCGCAGCCAGCCCGATCAGCAAAAGAATCAGACCCGCCGACACAGTCACACCCCACAGCGAGTAGGCCAGCTTTTTCAGGCCCTTTTGAATGTACCACCAGCTCATCCCGCCGACCACAACGCCCCCCCAGATCCCGATCAGCCCCCCTATAACTCCGCCAAGGATTCCCGCCGTACGCTCATCAAACCACGCATCCATAATCACTCCTTTCCCGAAATTGATTTTTCATAAGAACCAATCAGTTTCTTTGCCGCCGCCACATCCAGCCGACCCTCCAGAACCAGCAGCTTGACATCCCTGTGAAATGCGGACGTCTCTTTTTTGTCCTCGAGAAAACGAATCTTAGCAATCAGCCGGTCCAGCCGTCCCCTCACCGTCGGGTACGAAATTCCGTATTGTCCGGCCAGCTCCTTCAACGATCCCGAAGCCAGCACAAACCGCCGGATAAAATGAAGGTCCTCTTCGCTCATTTCCGTCAGCCATCTCGGCCCTGCGTTTTCCATAAAAAACCGCCTTAAAAAAGTTCAATAATATTAATATACACCTTAATAATATTAATTCAATCAAAAGCTTTAATAAAATTGATATTGTCTTTAATTTTATTTATTCCCCCCGACAAAAAAAGACCCCGCTTTTTTTGCGAGGTCTTTGTAAGCTATTTATTTATAAAATGTTATGACTTGCAGGCCGCCAGGGACTTTTTCGCCGCCGCCGCAACCGCCTCAGCCGTGATGCCGAAGTTCTTGTAGCAGTCCTTATACGGGGCCGAGGCGCCGTACGTATGCATCCCCACAAACTCGCCCCGCGAACCAATCCACCGGTCCCAGCCCATCCGCACCCCCGCCTCCACGGCCACCCGCGCCGGAATGCCGCTCGGAATCACCTGCTGCCGGTAGGCCTCATCCTGCCGCTCAAACAATTCCCAGCACGGCATCGAAACCACCTGCGTCTGAATGCCCTCGGCCGACAGCATCTCGCGGGCCTCCAGGGCCAGTTGCACCTCCGACCCGGCCGACAGCAGCACCACCTCCGGCTTGTCATCTTTGGCCAGCACATACGCCCCCTTGACCAGGTTCTCCGCGCCGGCGTACTTCGTCTGATCCAGCACAGGGATACCCTGCCGCGTCAGCGCCAGTGCCATCGGCTGATCGGTATGCTCAAGAATATATCGCCACGCCTGCGCCGTCTCGTTGGCGTCGGCCGGACGAATCACCAGCAGATTCGGCATCGCCCGCATCGCCGCCAGGTGCTCCACCGGCTGATGCGTCGGCCCGTCCTCACCCAGCCCGATCGTATCGTGCGTAAACACAAAAACCGTCGGATACTTCGAAAGACACGCCACACGCAGCGCACCCCGCATATAATCCGAAAACACCATAAACGTCCCGCCGTATGGACGAATCAGACCGCTGACCGCCATGCCGTTCATCACCGCCCCCATCGCGTGCTCCAGCACCCCATACCGAAGATAACGGCCCGTCAGGTTGTCTTTCTGAAAATCCGTCACCCCCTTAAACCGCGTATTGTTCGACGGCGTCAGGTCCGCTGAGCCCCCGATCACCAGCGGCAAATGCGGCATCAGGGCATCCAGCGTCATTCCCGAGGCCTTGCGCGTCGCCACGGAGGAACCGGCTTCAAACGTCGGAAGCAGCGACTTCCAGTCAAGGCGAATCTGCCCCGACAGCGCATCGGCAATTTCCTGAGCCGCTTGCGGATAGTGTTTCTTGTACTCGGCAAACAGCGCCTCGTATTCCGCCTGAAGTTTGGCGCCCTTTTCCTTGGCCTTGCCCATGTGCGCAGCCGCTTCCGCAGGCACCTCAAAGGTCTTCTCCGGGTCCCACCCGGCGTTCTTCTTAATCAGCTTGCATTCCTCAACCCCCAGCGGGGCACCGTGCGCGGTATGCGTATCCTGAAAATTCGGACTGCCGTAGCCGATATGCGAACGGAACTTGATCATCGTCGGCTTCCCGTTCGGCTGCTGGGCCGTCGCCAGCGCCGTTTCCAGGTCCGCCATATTGTGCCCGTCCCCCCCAACCGTCAGCACGTTCCAGCCGTAGGCCTCATACCGCCTGGCCACATCCTCGCTGAACGACAGATCCGTGCTCCCGTCAATCGTAATATGATTGTCATCGTAAATCACAATCAGGTTATCCAGCCCCAGGTGACCGGCTAAGCTCGAGGCCTCCCCGCTGACACCTTCCTGCATACACCCGTCCCCGGCAATCACATAAATCCGGTAATCAAACACGGCAAAGTTCGCCTTGTTGTAGCGGGCTGCCAGGTACTTTTGTGCAATCGCCATTCCTACCGCGTTGGAAATCCCCTGCCCCAGCGGACCGGTCGTCGCCTCCACACCCGGCGTATGCCCGTACTCCGGATGCCCCGGCGTCTTGCTGCCCCACTGGCGAAACTGCTTGAGCTCCTCCAGCGGCAGATCAAACCCGCACAGGTGCAGCAGCGAATACAGCAGCATGCTCCCGTGACCGGCCGACAGCACAAACCGGTCCCGATTGATCCACTTTGGATCCGCCGGATTAAACCGAAGATGACGCGTCCATAGCCAGTACGCCGCCGCCGCCATCCCCATCGGCATCCCCGGATGTCCCGATTTGGCCGCCTGAACACCGTCCATCGATAGAAAACGAATCGTTTCAACACACCGCTGATCCAGGGTCGAAAGACCCGTCCCGACGTTCTTAGACATAGAAACCTCGCAATTATCTCAATTTCTGAAGAATTAATGAAACAAATGTCAAAAGCGTCGTATCTTATAGAGAGAGACATGAAATTTCAAGGATATTTGACTGCCGATTTTCAGAACACACAGAAAAAATATACAATAATACTTATCTTAATATAAGTATTTTTAATGAAAAATTTTCATTTATACAGAAATAGAGTTTTTTTGGTGATTCTGAAAGCACTTATAAAATAAGGGTTTACGATCTTCAAGCCGGCCCTCCGGTCTGCTTTTTTGCGCTTCCGGACAGGGCTTAATATTGACTTATTCTTTTTTTTATGGTAGGATTCTTGCGATTATGACAACAACTACTAAGAGACTAACAAGGACGCGGTCCAAGGCGAACAAAAAACCCTCCTCCGTTGCTGTCGAAAAAGTTAAGCGAAAAAGCAAAGCGTTTCGAACGTACGAACAGGCGCTCAAGTACCTGTTTGATCGCACGGATTATGAGAGGCAGCAGCGCCTTCGATATAATGTGACCACCTTCGATTTGGATCGGATGCACGCCCTGCTAAAGGGCCTCGGCAACCCCCATAAGAAGGCGCGGTATGTCCACATCGCGGGAACCAAAGGCAAGGGATCCACGGCCACCATGCTGGCCCGTATGATCGAGGCCAACGGCTACAAAGTCGGTCTCTACACCTCGCCCCATGTCACCTCCCTGCATGAGCGGATCACCATCAACTCAACTATGATTACAAAAAAGGCCATGATTGAGCTGATTAACCGGCTCCACCCCGTCGTGGAGAAAATGGCCCGGAAAGAAAACGCCCCGACATTCTTCGAGATCATGACCGCCCTCGCGTTCCTGTATTTTGCCGACCAGAAAGTCGATCTGGCCATTGTTGAAACCGGCCTCGGAGGCCGACTTGACAGTACCAATGTCATCAATCCCGAAATCGTGGGCATCACCAGCATCAGTATCGATCATCAGAACCTGCTGGGAACCACCATCGACAGCATCACCAAAGAAAAAGCCGGCGTCATCAAAGAAGGCATCCCCGTGGTCACCGTCCCGCAGGACCCGATCGCCATGCGGGTCCTCAAACGCTATGCAACGGCCCTTAAGGCCCCGCTCAGCGTCACCGGACGCGATATCGATTTTTCCTATCGCTTCGAGTCCTCACGCGAGCACGGGCCCCACAATCGCATCTGCCTGACGACGGCCACAAGCCGGTTCGAGCACCTCCGCGTGCCCCTGCCCGGCGAACATCAGGCCATCAACTGCGGACTGGCCCTGGCCATGCTCGACCAGCTCAAGCAGCGCGGCTTTGTACTCGACGATTCCAAAGCCATCGCCGGACTCAGCGGCGTATCCCTCATCGGACGCATGGAAATGATCTGCAACGATCCCCGCATCCTCGTCGATACCGCCCATAACGCCGCCAGCATCCAGGCCCTTATTCAGGCCATCGGACAGCATATCCCCTACGATTCCATGGTGATCATTTTCGGCTGCAACAGCGACAAAGACATCCGCGGCATGCTCACCCAGCTTCAGTACGGAGCCGACAAAGTCATTTTTACCCGAAGCAACAGCCCCAAGGCCGTTTACCCCCAGGACCTGGCCGATCTCTACACCGAAATCTGCGGCAAAATGTGCCAGACGGCCCTGTCCCTCAGAGAAGCCGTACGCATTGCCAAAAACGCCGTCAGCCGGGAAGACCTCATCTGCGTCACAGGCAGTTTCTATCTCGTCGGCCAGGCCAAAGAACAGGTTGGAAATTCCAGCGTCCCATAACCAAAAAAAATGCAGGAGCACCGCGCGGAACCAAAAAGTCCCATAAAAGAATAGGGACACTTTTTGTCCTTCCCTGGCACTTTTTAGTGATTTTCCCCAGATTAACAAAGCGGAATTTCAAAAAAAATTTTGTTGCCAACGCCAATAGAACCGATAAAGTAAGTACGTAGAAAGTGAGTGCAGGAACACTCATAACCCAAAACGGTGAATTGGAAATGGAATGATCAGGGAGCAATGGAAAGGAACCAATTATGAAGAAAATGGTAGTGTTGTTAGTGTTGTGTGGGCTGGCGGCAAGCGCCGCCGCACAAGAATGGACCGAGGGCTGGACGACAACCGTGGACCTCGGCTACACCACCAAGTACATCTGGCGCGGCTTTGATATCCTCGATGATGTCGCGGCGCTGCAGCCCAGCATCGACTTCGCTCACGAAAGCGGATTCGGGGCCAATGTCTGGATGTCGTATCCCGGAAGCGGCGGCGAAACCGAATCAGAAATGAGCCGCGTCAACCTGACCGAGTACGACTACACCCTGTACTACGGCAGCAAGGCATTCGCCGGCGCCTGCTGGGAAACCGACTACACCGTCGGATGGCGCTACTATGATTACATCGACACCAAATCAAGAGACGCCGACCTGCAGGAATTCTTCATCGAGGCCGAGATGCCCATGCTGACCGGAAACGCCATCATCCCGCACGTGGCCATCTATCACATGTGGCAGGCCCAAAGCGGCGGCGAAATCGGAACCAAAACCGGCCAGATCTATGTCTTGGGCTTCAACTACCTGCTGCCGACCGAAGAGCAGTTGCCCGATCTGCCCCTCACGTTTTCCTGGGACATCGTATACAATGACGGCGTCGGCTCATACACAGACCGCCTCGACCAGACAGACAACTCCAATGTCGATAACGACTGGTCGCACATGGTATGGGGCCTGAAGACGCAAATGACCTGCCCGATGACCGGCGCCAAGGTCGTTCCCGGCGTCTTCTTCCAGAACTCGTTTGACGATTCCGTCAACAAGCAGGATGAATTCTGGGCCAGTGTTTCCTACAGCTTTTCGTTCTAAAAAAGCAGACGCAGCAAACAGCAAAAAGGCCGGTTTTTAAACCGGCCTTTTTTTTTACACACCACGCGCTTTGATTATACAGACGAGGCAATCCGACCGGCCAGCCCGATCATCGCCTTTTTCGCCGAAGACTCCGCAAGAATCCCCAGCCGGTCGCACGCCTGCCCGCAAAGCGACTCAATCGCCTCCCACACGGCCGATACCGCCCCCGACCGCTCAATGACCTCCGCAAGCTCACCCGCCGAAACGCCGGCCGATAAGGCCTGCTGCCGCTGCCGCCGCTCTTCCGCCGGCAAATCGCGCAGCCACACAATCACCGGCAGCGTCAGTTTGCGCTCCGCCAGATCCGTGCCGACGGTTTTCCCGCACGCCGCCTCGCTGCCCACCAAATCCAGCAGATCATCCCGCATCTGAAACGCCCGCCCCAGACACCGCCCGTACGCCTCAAGCGCCTGTTCCTCCGCATCCGAAGCCCCCGCCGCACGCGCCCCCAGCGCTGCGCAGCAGGCAAACAGCGACGCCGTTTTCCCGTCAATCATGTCAAGATACTGCGACTCCGTCAGATCCCAGTCCCCCCGGTGAAGATTCTGAAGCAGCTCGCCCCGGCAGATCGACTCCGCGGTTTCCGCAAGACGCCCCGAAACCCCCGGCACTGAAAGACCGATCCCCAGCGCAAAGGCACGGCTCAAAAGAAAATCGCCCAGCAGAACCGCCGCCGTATTGCCCCATAGAACATTCGCGCTCGGCCGCCCCCGGCGAACCGATGCGCGATCGATCACATCATCATGCAGCAGCGTCGCCGAATGAATCAGCTCCGCGATAGTCCCCAGCTCAACGTGGTCACGGCCCGCATCCCCGCACGCCTTCCCCGACAGCAGAACCAGCGCAGGCCGAATCATCTTGCCGCGATGATCCAGAAGAAATAAAAGACGATCCCGGATCGCCGGCTCGTTCGAGGCAATCACCTCGACAAGCCGATCCGCAACAGCCCCCAGTTCCGTCTTCACAGGATCAAAGATCGACTGAAAAGACGATCCGCAGCCCTCCGCAGCGGGTTGATTATCGCGAGCGGGCATAAGCAAAAAATTGCTGACGCAGCGTCCGGGTAATCGGACCGGGGTGCCCGTCACCAATCACACGCCCGTCAATCTGCACCACGCCGATCACTTCCGCCGCCGTCCCCGTCATAAAAAATTCATCCGCCGTATACAAATCAAACCGCGTCAGGTTCTGTTCAATCACCTCGATTCCTTCCCGGCGCGCAAGCTCGATGACAACCCGGCGCGTGACCCCGTCCAGCGAACCGGCCTGAATCGGCGGAGCGTAAAGAATCCCGTTTTTCACAATGAACACATTATCCCCCGCCGCCTCCGCGACATACCCCTCGTGGTTAAACAAAATCGCTTCTTCAGCCCCGGCGTCCACCGATTCAATCTTGGCCAGGATATTATTCAAATAATTCAAGCTCTTGACCTGCGGAGGAATCGCCATCGGGTGATTGCGCACCGTCGATGCGCTGACCACCTTCAGCCCCTTTTCGTACAGCGCCTCCGGGTATAACTGAATCGCATCCGCAATGATAATCACGCTTGCTTTTTTACAGACAAACGGATTGATCCCCAGGTCCCCCACTCCGCGGGTGATAATCAGCCGGATATACCCATCCGAAATCTGGTTGGCCGCCGCCGTCTGCTCCACCGCCGCCTGCATCGCCGGCAGATCCATCGGAACCGTCAGACGAATCACCTTCGCCGAGTCATACAGACGACGAAGATGCGCCGCGTGCTCAAAGATCTTTCCCCCATACACCCGGATCCCTTCAAACACGCCGTCTCCATACAACAGACCGTGATCAAAAACCGATACCTTGGCATCCGCCTGATCCACCAGTTTATCATCCAGCCAGATTTTCAATCCCATAAAATGCCCATTCTCTTTTTTAGATACTAATTGTCGCCTTTGTGACTTATTCTGTCTCGATCTTCCCATCCGTCAGCCGCCAGACAACCTCCGCCAAACCCGCAATCCGGTCATCATGCGTCACCATCACAATGGTCTGTCCCCCCCGGTTCAGTTCTTTCAGGACTTCCAATATACCAAATCCCGTTTTTGAGTCAAGGTTTCCTGTCGGCTCATCCGCCAAAAGCAGGGCCGGCCGGTTCATCAGCGCCCGCGCAATCGCTACACGCTGCCGTTCCCCTCCCGAAAGCTCATACGGCCGATGCCGAAGACGCCCCCCAAGACCCAGCCGCTCAAGCAGGACGCAGGCCGCTTCTTGCCGGCTTGTCCGGCTCCGAATCCACCCCGCCGAACCCACAGCCGCCATCGCCGGAAGCAGCGTGTTTTCAAGTACATTCAGTTCATTCAGCAGGTGATAAAACTGGAACACAAACCCGACCGAACGGTTCCGGTATTGATTCAGCCGACGGCCCGAAAAACGGCGCAAATCCTGACCCTCAAATTCAACCCGGCCCTCATCCGGCCGATCCAAAGCCCCAAGAATATGCAGCAGCGTACTCTTGCCGCTCCCCGAAGCCCCCACAATCGCCGTAAAACTGCCCGTCGCGATACCCAGCGAGGCCCCCCGAAGCACCGACAAACGCTCCCGGCCCATCCGATAAGACTTGTGAATATTCTCCGCTCGTATGATTGTATCCATCTCGTATCCTGTTTTCGTCTGCGATTATACCTGACTGACCTGAAGAACCTGTACCGTTTCTTTGCGGGCCGCCTGCATTGCCGGAATCATCGCCCCGGCCAGGCACGCCGCCACCGCCGAGACCGCCACCGCCAGCAACAGGTCGGGATGAAGTTGATTGGGAATCTCCCCAATCGCATACACGCTGCGATCCCATAGCTGAAAATCAAACCGGGCAAACAGCCAGTCTTCAATGGGATTGATATACACCAGAAATACACACCCGGCCAGCGTACCCGCCGCGGCTCCGAGAAAACCGATCAGCGAAGCAAACTTCAAAAACACCCCCGCGATTTTATGCCGGCCCATCCCCACGCTCATCAGGATCCCGATGTCCTTGCTTTTGTGCCCGACGAGCATATAAAAAATCACAAACACAATAAAAACCGTAATGATCCCAAGCATCAAAAACAGCAAAATCAGCATCTTCTGCTCTTTCTCGATGGCCGCGATGCGGCTGCGCCGGTTCTCCTGCCAGCTCTGCACGCGAACCGACTCGAACAGATCGCTATACGACCGGTCGCTTTGCGACTGAAGATACACCGCCCAGAGCCCGCGCACACGCTCCACGCCCTGCCGAAGCGAAACCGACGGCCCAAACCGGATATGAATCGAACTGATCCGCTCGACCGGGCTGTCCATGCCCGTCAGCAGCCGCCCGTCGCGAAGCGGCAGATAAACCATCGCCCCGTCAATCTGCGGAAGTCCCGTATGACTGTCATCGGCAACATAATACGTCTTGCTGCTGACCAGGTCCGTCCCGCCCCGCGCCAGCGCCCCCCGCGCCGTCAGCGGAAAACTGCTCAAAATCAGCCGAATCGGAACCGGTCGATCCGGATGCGCATACCCGCCGTCCGCGGTCCGCCGACCCCCGATCAGGTCTATCCCCGCCACACACCCTTCCTGCTCCGGCGCATAATCCGGCACAAACGCCTGCTCAGGATTGTCCCTGTGATAGTACAAACTGTCGGCAAACCCCGTCACCGCGCTGTGCCGCGCCGAATCGATCCCCAGAAACTGCACGCCAATATTCCAGTTCGCCCCCGGCTGGGTAATCAGCCCCACCCCCGCAACCGATTCACTGACCGCCTCGATATACGGCTGCGATTCAAGGGTCTCAACAAACGACCGATCATACACAAACCCCACCAGCGAATCCGACGCAATCACACAGTCGCCCACGAACGCGTGATTTTTCTGCTTGAAATCCGCCGCCAGCCCGTTCATCACCGTCAGTACCACAATCACGATAAACGTACACAGCGCCACCGCCGCCGCCGCCAGCCACGAAGCGGGCCGATGAAGAAAATATCGAATTGCCAGTTTCCATGAAAACATCATCATTCATACCGCAGCAACTGCACCGGCCGCACGAACGCCGCCTTCAGCGCCGGGGCCAGCGCCCCGATCACCGCCGCCGCTACCGCCGCCGGCAGGATCCACCCGGCCGCCGGCCAGTACACCTCGCTCGGAATCCGAGTAAACATATACACCCCCGCCTTCCAGAGCTTCAGACCAAACACCACGCTGATCCAGTGCTCAATCGGGTTGATATACCAGGTAATCACGCAGCCGATCCCCAGCCCCAGCAGCCCCCCGGCCAGCCCGTTAAGAAATCCAAACAGCAGAAACAGCCCCCCCACCTGGCCCGAACCGGTCCCGCAGCTTTTCAAAATCGCGATATCCTTCTGCTTGGTCATCACCAGCAGCGAAAAAATGCAGAACACCAGCAGCACCACCGACAAACTCACCAGCCCGAAGACCAGCAGCAGCACGCCCATTTGCTTGCGGTATTCGGCAATCATCCGCGCCTGAAGGCGCCGCGACGTCTCCAGCGTCACGTTCGATGCCCACCAGTAGCGATCCTGCGCAAAGTTCTCCCACACCCCCCGCACAATCGCCAGGCCCGCCTCCGCGTCAGCCCCCGCCGCCAGCCGCACCTGAACCATATCCGCCACCGGCCCGGCCGCCTCCGGATACAACAGAGAAGACAGCGCCCCAATCGGCACAAACACATTCTGCTCGTCCAAGTCCCACACCCCGCTGTACATGATATCCGTGCACGTAAACCGAAGAACCCGCCGGCGAAACGACGGCGCCCCCGCCTCCGCCGCCGGCC